>CANHUG010000005.1 GCA_947462995.1 Verrucomicrobiales bacterium
AGTTCAATGCTGCCCTTCCGGAGCACGCCGTCGATCTCGACCGCACAGTCGCGGAAGTCGGGTCCGGCCCCATGATTCCACCAGCCGAACTGGACGATGCGGACCACCTGACCGTTAGTGGAGATGAAGTCGCGGCCGAAGTGGCCTGCGAACCAGCGGCTCTGCCATGCGAGTTCCGAGCCGGGCCGGACACTGGTGGATTCGGGGAACAGATCGGGACCCTCGCGCAGCCGGGCGGCGGCGAAGCTGGCCTCGCGGCGGTCCGCGTAGCGCTGCGCAGAGGGGGTCACGGTTGTTCGCGGAGCTGTTTCAGGTAGGCGCGGGCAGCCTCGGATTCCGGAATGCGGGCGAATTTAGTGGCGGCCTCCTCAAGGACCTTGGCGGCGGCTTTGGTGTCACCGTCGCGGCGCAGCGTAGAAGCGCGGGTCAGGGCGATGCGGAGTTGGTCTGCGGGGTCCTTGTAAGCGCCTTCGGCGAGCTTGAGCCACGGGCCAGCCTCACGCGCGGCAGCACCCTGCTTGCCTGTCTGAGAGCGGGCAGCGAGAAATTCGTAGATCGAACCGCTCTTGAGACTGGAACCGGCCTCCTGGAGATTTTTCGTGAGGGCGTCGCGGTCGCCCGCGGCGCTCCAGCGTTGCGCAGCGAGACGGAGGGCGCGGTAGTCGGCGGAGACTTTGCGGTCGCCGCCGGTGTTGAGGGGAAATGGCCGATAGAGAGGATCGCCGAGCATGGTAGTCATCCATGAGAGGGCCGGGGTGGCGCACCATGCGGCTTCCGAGACCATCCAGCCGGCGAGCAGGCGGTCAGTCATCACGTCGAGGAATGTGCACATGCTGAGGTACGGTTCCCAGACATTACCCGGGGTGAAGGCGGCGCCGCGGGCGAGGAGCGGGGCACTCCAGTAGCTGTTTGGGTTGGTCAGGGTGCTGGCGCTGAACGAATGGATGTGGCAGGCAACCGCGCCTCGGGCGAAGCGGAAGGAGGGATTGAGGAACGGGCCGTCGACGTGCTCCGTGTACCATCCGAAGTAGAGGGCGGCGTCCTTCATGGGGTAGCCTTTGGGAAATGTCGGCGCCCCGTGATCGACGGCCACGGGAATGCCTTTGGCGATGCAAAGCGCGCCGCAGTTGCGAATCCAGTCTTCTCCCTGCTTGTAGCCACCTTCGTTCTTCTGAGCGAGGTCGATGTAGGCCTTGCCGTAAAGCCCGCCGGCCTTTTCGACGGCGATGGCGTCATCGATGAGGCGGATGGCGGTGGCTTTATCAGGGCCGTCGATGCGGCCCGTCAGGAAGAGGGGAGTGAGGGGCGTCTTCCAGAATGGTTCCGGGTTGGTGAAGTACAGGTTCTTGATGGGCCCGTCGATCTTGCGGTCGAGGATACCGAAGCAGGCGAATTCCGAGTCGACGCTGGCGGCGTTGATTTCGAGCGGCTGCGGGGCGATCGGTTGGCCGGTTTTGGGGTCCTTGCCGTGGGATTGCTCGCTGATGCGGAGAGGGACGCCTTTGATGATGACGAGGACGCGGACGCTGGTCAGGACGGCGAGATTGCCTTCGTTGGGGACCTTCTGGGTGCGCCACCAGCCGCGGCTGGCAAACGCGGCCCGGAGCGGGCCTTCAATCTGGGTCGTGTAGACCTCACGGGTGATGGTCTCGGTGACCGGGCAGCGCAGGCCGACCTGATTCCCCGGAGCGATGCCGCGGGCCTTGATGTAGTATTCCGCGATCTCTTTCGATTCCGGAGAGTCGGAATTGAAGACGACGACCGTGCCATTGACATGATCAAAGGTGGGGGCCGCCTGGGCATGTGCGGCGCTGGCAGTGAAGAGGCTGAAAAGGACCGGAAGGAGCAGACGGATTCTCACGCCGCGAACATAACACCCGCCGCGGGAAGTGCCATCCCGGGATTGCCGAAAATCAGGGCTTGGCCGAAACGGGGTTCACGGCATGGTGACCACCCGGTAGAATCGCTTTGCGTCGCCCGCTGCCGCTGGTCCGGAGAGCGTCAGCGAGGCGTCCGTGGCGGTGACTGGCGCAGCCGAAGTCCACGTCACGAGATCCGGGCTGAACTGCAGGACATAGCGGCGGCCGGGGGTCGCAGTGACCGTGACGTTGAAAGCAGCGCCGTCGCGGACAGTGCCGGTGCAGACGGTCAGGACGTTGGCGGCACCCGGGGATGGCAGCGTGAGCGGACCCGACGCCGACCCTCCGTCCGGATAGCGGCCTTCGCTGAGATCCGGTGACTGGGCAGAAAAAGCGACAGAGTCGACTGCAAGCCCGTCGGGAGAGGTGAGCCTTAGGGTTTCCCCGCCGGCGCTGAGACGGAACGGAACATGGAGCTGACCTTGCGTGATGCCGTTCTGTTCGGGTTCGTTGTCGGCCCAGACGAGGAGGAAGCCGCCCGGGGCGATGGACGTGCCGTTGGGTATGCGGAAGCGAGCCGGTTCGGCGGGCGTGTCGGAGAGGAAGAAGCCGCCTAGCGCGACTGGGCTGGTCCCGGCGTTGTGGAGCTCGAACCAGTCCTCGAATTGCCCGTCAGCGGGGTCGGAGAAGGCCGCGGTGTTGTCGGCGAGCCATTCGTTGAATGTCACCAGAGGCAATGGTGGCGGACCGGTGACATTGACTGTTAGTGGGAACGAACCAGTGATGGCACCGGTGCGGGAAATGCCCTCGACGGTGAGCATGGAACTGGCGGCGTAGAACGTGAGCGGGAGACTCCATGCCGTCTGGCTGGTCCACGACGGCGTGTAGTCGATGCCGTTGATCCGGATGGCCTTGACCCCCGGCGGCGCGGTTCCGGTCAGGGTCACGATGCCGTCAGCATCGGTGATGGTGCTTCCGCCGGAGATGGCGAACGTGGTGCCCGGGTAGGCGGCGTTGAGCTGGCTGATGATGTAGCTGCGGCGGCTGCTGATGTAGGATTTGACCGTGGTGACCTGCGAAGCATTGGCGGCCACGCTGTTGACAGCTAGCCCCGCGACCATCGCATCAATGCGGGCATTGACCAGCGCGGTGACCATGGGGCCGTCGACAGCGTCGCGGAAGGCGCACCACCATGCGCGGCGGAAGGCGGGTTGCGTCCGGAACTTGGTGCAGAGCGGGTCCTGCGTGTTCACTTCAAGGCCGGTGTTCGCGGCGTCTCCGACGAGGCCGAAGCTGAAGTCGATGTCCCACGCGGTCAGGGCCCATGGGCCGCGTTCCGGTTTGTAGAGGTACATGTTCTTGCCATAGGTGTAGCCCCATGTGTCCCAGTTGCCGGCGATGCGCTGGACGGCGAGCGCGCGGGCCCACGAATCCTGATCGACGAGCGGGTCGACGGCGTTGAAGAAGGCAGGATCGGTGGCGCTGGTTCCGGTGTTGAAGGCGTCGACGAGCTTGCGGAATTCGCCCCAGTCGTTCCCGGAGGCAGTGGAACGGAGCGCCCACTGATAGCGGTACGCCGCATCCTTGTGGACTCCGCCGGTGGTCGTGCGTTTCGTCAGGAAGGCACGGAGCGTGGTGCCGAAGGTGGCACCATTGTCGGCGTACTCGATCCAGTCCTGGGCCTTGTGCAGTCGGCCGTTGTCGTCGCCCGGCCAGTAGCTGTCGATCCATGCGCCGCTCGGCTGCTGGGTGTCTTCGAAGACCGTCTGGCGCTGGGTGCCGTTGATCACGACGCGGCAGAAACGCCGGTGAATGCTGGGCAGGCCGATTCTCCGGGCAATCCACCAGATGGTCTGCTCGCGGATCAGCGAAAGATCGTCGCCGAAGGTGCCGGGACCGGCCAGGATGAAGTCGGTTTCTCCGAGATATCGGTCGTCGGACGGCATGTTGACATCGTAATCGCAAGGCACGCCGGTCGGTCCGGTGAAAGCACTGGTGTGCCACGGACTGCCGCTGTACTGGGCCCCGGCGTTGTAGATGACGCGCTGGTTGTTAGGCACGAACGTGACATCGAGGGCAGTGTTGCTGTTCTTGTGGCGGCTGGCCCAGAGATTGCTAGTAGCCTGGGTCATCCAGAAACGGTACGCGGCCAGATTGCCGGCCGGCATTGGATCGCCCCAGCGGATGAGGGCCTCCCGGCCATCGGCGGGGAATGTCGAGGACGCTCCTGGGGAATCGAAAGCCGTGATGGTGAACGCAGCGAGCGTCCCGGCCGACTGGGCCGGGATTTCCGCACTGAAGAGACCGCCGCCCCGGTAGTTCATGACGACGGTGTTGAGAGTGGTCGCAGGATCGAGCCGGTAACGCAGCAGAGCGAGGCCGATGCGGTCCGGATCGGCAAGTCGGGCGAAAACGGTGGCCGTTTCGTTCGCCTGCGGGAGAACCGGGAGGTGGGTGACGCCGCTGATGGCGGGCCCGGCATTCGCGATGGCTGTGGAATTGGGAGTACCGGGTGTACCCGCCGTGAAGCCGGGAGGGAGGATGCTGCCCGTAGCTTCGAGAACACCGCCGGCGAGGCGAAGCAGGATCTCTGGATGCCCGCGAAGCCAGCGGACCCGAGCCCGGATGGTGGCAGTCGCACCGTTGGTTAGTGCGGTGGTGAGTGGCACCGAGAGCCGGTTGCCGGCAAGATCGCCGCGACCGGCGGCGCGGATGTGGAGGCAGGAGTTGCCGGCGAACCCTGGCGACTCCAGCGAACTGGCGTCGTGGGTTCCCTGCAGGAGCCAGTTGGTGGTGCCGTCTTCGAAGCCGGGATTAACAACGACATTGGCACCATTGCCCTGTATGACCTCGATGGCATCGATGAGGCATTCGCCGGCCCCCAGCATCATGACGTGGAGCCGGTCGATGACCGAGCCGCTGCCGTTGTCCATGACGCCGGTATTCTGGATGGTGACCCATTCCGTTGGAACGACGGGTCGGCTGTCCTGCCAATTCGCGGCGAGTCGACCGTCACTGCGCAGGTCGGTCTTTTCGAGACTGGATCCGCCGCCGTCACTCGACTGGCCCCAGCGTCCGCCTGTGCCGTAGGTGACTTCATCGATCACTGGATAGTTGGTGCCGGGAATACCGCCTTCGATGGTCGGGACTGGACGCTCGAGCCGGATGCGTTCGCCGGTGTTGCGGTTGAGCGAACCATCGAAGGCCGTCACGGCGAGAGCTGCGCCTGGAGCGAGCGAGGGCGCGCCCAGGGCCGGGAAATCATAGCTAATGCCGCCCCGGAGCCGCCAGCCGGAAAGGTCGAGCGGCTGCGCGGATGTGTTGGTGACCTCGACAAAAGGAACCTGACTGCTGCCCGCGGGAGGCGCGTAGAAGATCTCGGAAATCACCGCGGCCGGAACAGCGGCTGACGCGTTAGGATTTCCCGGCGTCGGGGCAGTGAGAAACGCAAAGGAAGGGGCCCCGTCAGGAACACGGCCCCATGACTGGCCTGTGATCTGAGCACCGAAGCGGTGGCAGTCGAGGATTCTCCCGCCACCGGCTTCTGGGGCGCGGAAATAGACGGTGTCGCCGCCAGTCCGGAGCCCGAATCCGAGATCCGGGGCAGCAAAGGAGAGGAGGGCTCCCGGCGCAAGGCTGGTGCCAGGCGGCAGGGCGAACTTCACGGTGTCAGGGTCATCGCTGAGCGTGCAGCCGGAGAGATCGACGGCAGCGCTGCCGGTATTGACGAGTTCAATGAAGTCGGGGACGGACCCGGAAGCGGAGATTTCGTTGATGACGACCGCGCGGTAGGGATCCGGGGTGGATGGCTCGGCCGCGCCGGGGGAACCGTCAGGCTGGAAGCTCGCGTCCCACGCGCGGGGATCGTTCATGCCATAGCTGGGACGAGCGAGGACGAGCGATGAACCGGCTCCGTCGGCAGCGGGAGGCCATGGGTGATTGGAACCGTAATCGACCTCAAAGACGACGGCGTTGGAAATGTCGCGGAGCCGGAGTTGGCCGCCGCCGTTGTTGAGGGCCCCGTTCCACGGACCTAGCACAGACGACAGACTGTATGCTGCAGCGACATCGGCCGGGACCGCTGCAATGACGAGACGGCCTCCAGCCGGAATCGAGGTTCCTGCGGGGAAGGCGAATTCCACTTCCCCGGTGATGCGGCAGCCAGTGAGGTCTTCGGCCCACGGCTGGGAATTGTACAACTCGATGAACTCGAGATTCCTGAGGTCCGCACGCTTGCGGGGGTTATAATGGATTTCCGAGAACGTGAACGGACCGCGGCGGGTCGCTGGCCCGGCTGGCTCGGCGGCGGGACGGACGAGTTCGAGCGGCGCAGGCACCGGTGGCGGCGCAGCGGTGAACGGTGCCTCGGCGGACGCGAGGATGTTCCCCGTCAGGTCCCGGACGCCGATAGCGGAAACAGCATACGCCTGCCCCACAGCGAGGCCACTGACTGTCAGGGTCACCATGCCCGGCAGTGGTCCGCCAGCGAATGAAGTGACAGTGCCACCGGGAATGAGGAACGAGGCGCCGGTGAGATCGACCGGCTCGTTAAAAGTCAGCAGGATCTGGCTCGCAGCAATGGGGGCAGATGCACTGACAAGAACCGGGGGATTGGTGTCATTGACGTTGAGTCGGGCAGCCGCAGAAAGCGCGCCGCCGAACGGGTTGTAGATGATGCAGCGGAACTGAGCGCTGTGATCGGCGAGCGTAGCGGGATCGACCGTGATGGCAGGACCAGTGCCGCCGGGAACGTCGACGCCGTTCTTCTGCCAGCGGAACGAAGCCCCGGCGGCATCGGCGAGCGTCACGGAAAAGGTGGCGCTGCCGCCTTCATTGACTGTGACCGGCGCGGGCTGCGCGGTGATGACCGGGGCGCTGCCGGGCGTGGCACTGAGCCATGCGTTGTAGTGAGCGGTGACCGCGGATTCCGGGAGCGGATCGGCGTAGAGGGCGACTTCATCAAGGCTGCCCGGGAAGGATTCCTGAGTGCTCGGTCCGGCGGATCCGATGATGGCGGGAAGGTTGAGACCGCCGCCGAACGACTGGGTGACGGGACCGAGAGAAGCGCCGTTGTGATAGAGCGTGGCCTGACCGCCGGAGATGACGATGGCGAGGTGCATGAGGCGGCCGATGCTGCTCGAGGGCAGCGTCCATGTGGGAGCGGACGATCCATTGAAGAACCAGATGCGGCTCCCGGCGGCATCGGCATGGAAGCTGAAGCGGGCCCCGCCGCCGGCGTCGTTGCGGACGGCGATGAGGCTGGGGTTGTAGGCGGCAGCGGCGCTCTGATAGACCCACATTTCAATGGTGCCGTCGCCATCGGCGAAGTCCCACAGCGGGTCTTTGCCGACGCTGACCCAGCCCGCGCCGTTCGAGCGCAGGCTTTTCACACCGATGGTGCGGCCGAGCGTGCTGTCGTGTGCGGCATCGCCGTTAATGGTGCCGCTGAAGGCAGGATTCCTGACATTGCGGACGGCGGGAGACGTGCTGCCGTCGACCGGAAAATAAGCGAACAGGGAAGGTTCCGCCTGGACGGCGCTGGCATAATAGGCACTGCCGGGAGCCGGACTGCCTGAAACAGTAAGAGTGGCAGCAGCGCTGGTGGTCGGGCCGTTGGCATTGGTGAGGACGCAATCGAAGACCGCGCCGTTGTCAGCGGCGCTGACGGGGTCGATGACGAGATCGGGCTGGTCACCGCCGGGGATGATGGCCTCACCATTGCGCCGCCATTGATAGGAAACCACCCCCGATCCGCTGACCGAGAAGCGTGCAGTGCCGCCGGCCATCGCGGTGAGGCTGGCGGGCTGGGAATTGACTACTGGGGGCTGGGTGGATGAGTTGTAGACGTTGAAGAAAGTGAAGGCTGCCCCCGCCTTGGCAGCCCCGGTCTTGTAAACCATCCCGACGCGCGCGTTGGAGAAAGCCGTCTGGTAGTTGACGGCTGCACCCGGAATCTGCTGCCATGGATCGGCAGCCGCGGCCTTGAAGAAGAAGTTGTAGGTGTCGGTTGCCCCACCTTCCGTGATGACGACGCGGAGGAAGACGCTGGCCGCGCTGGTCGCAATTGCATTGTTAGGAACGTTGTCGCCGAGGCCCTGAAGGCGGACTGCACGGGCGGTAGGGTCCCAGTTGTCGAGTCCGAAACTGATATCCGGCCGCGCTCCGTTGGGACCACCGTAGAACGTCAGACCGGCGACCTGGTTGTTCTGGGTGACGTTGTTGATGCGGACCTCAGTCTCGACTGTCCATGTGCTGCCGACGGTCAGGCCGGTCGGAATCGCGGTCCATGCAATCGGCGCATTGGCCCGGGCAGTCCACATGTCAGTGTTGCCGCCGGCGGTGAAGTCCAGTTCGTCATTGGTGGCGTCGAACACCACATTTCCAAGTGCGGCGCTGGGAACATCGAGGAGAATGTCAGGACTCAGTGCTGCCTCGTCGAAAGATGTCTGCACGGCGGCGGACAAGGGGCAGGCCGCGAGCACGGCAAGCAGGAGGGTACGGATGGTCATGACGAAAAGGGGGATTTCCGGCCGAATGTGACAGATTCGCCAGCGCGAGGAAAGCATTCCCGCACCGCACCCGCGGCATCCATCCCCTTCCCGCGGACCGCAGCCGGACACTCCGGCGGATCAGTCCTCGTCCTTCAGTTCCGGCAGCCCTAACACCTGACGCGCGGTCTTGAAGTGTGTCTTGGCGACTTTGGCGAGGAACTCGGCTCCGCGGGCCGCCACCAGTTGCCCGGCGACGCCCTTGACCTGCGACGCCCCCCTCGGGAGCTTGACGCCGAGGCGCCGCGAAGCCTCGTCCATCCAGTCGATGAAGCGTTCGCGGGCAAGGATCGAGGCGGCGGCCACGGCGACATCGCTTTCTCCCTTTGTCCGCTGTTCGAGAATCATGCCGGAGTCCTTGGCGCGGGGCCCGATGGCGCGGCGCAGCACGCTTTCGTGGGCGAACTGGTCGCTGAGCGAACGCGGGCAATCGGGCCGCTGCTCAAGCAGGCTTTCGATGACCCGGCTGTGGCCCCATGCGAGGAGGCGGTTGAGGTTCTTGAACTTGCCGTAGAGGTCGTTGTAGCGCTCCGGACCCATGCTGATGACTTCGGTGGCGATGCCGGGAGTGTGGCGGATGGCGTCCGCGAGCTGGCGGATGCGGGCGTCCGAGCTGATCGCCTTGCTGTCCTGGACACCGGCGGCCATGAGGGTGCGGGCGATGGCGGCGTCCGTGAAGACCCCGGCAATGACGAGCGGGCCGAAGAAATCGCCTTTGCCGCTCTCGTCGATGCCGAAGTGCGGGGTGAACATTTCCGGCTGGTGCACTTGCTCGTAGCCAACCCGTGCAGTGCCGAGAATCTCGGGTTCGAGGAGGAACTCTACGAATTCCGCGGTTCCCCTGCCCTGCACGAGGACCTTCGGGCCTTTTTGATAGACCGCGACGGTAGTCTTATCCTTGCGGGCAGCGTAGTGGGTGTATTCCTTCTCCTCGAAGGTCCAGCCTCGTTCACGCAGGAGCCCCCGCAGCTTCTCGACCTGAAGCAGTGTGAGCGGAGCAGTGAAGGAATTGCGGGCGGGGGAATCAGCCATCGGATGGGAGCCATGCTGGCGATGCCGCGTGCGCCCGCCAGGGGAATCAGCGGGACGATACCGGCGCGGCAAGCCGTGACTGGTTGTGAAACCAGCGGTCGACGGCCGCGGCACGGATGCGGGAACGCAGCGGTCGGGGCAACGGGCGCGACCACCACGGGGCGTCCGGACCGGGGGCGGGCTCCGCGGGCAATGCGGGTTGCTCAAGGAGCGCCGCGACGATCGCGGCAATCGCCGCCCCCCGGGATCCCGGGGCGTGCAGCCATTTCGGGCGGCCATGTCGCGGCCATTGCGTGGCAAGCCAGAGCGCACGCGGTGCGGCCCAGGCGAACGATTCTTCCGACAATCCGGAGGCACGGCGGAGAGATGTCAGGGTTCCGGAGAAACTCGGCCAGTGGGCGAGTTCCATCTGCAGGCCGTTGCTATCGGGGAGCCACAAGGCGCGACCCGGCCATTGGATGGCGCGCAGGTGTTTCCCGGCGACGTCCCCGGCTTCGAGCCATGGACGCACGCCATGACGCCTCAGGGCGCTTTCCTCACGGAGGAAGGCGTCACGGCCTTCCGGATCCGTTAGGTCGTAGTACGCGGCCATCCCCGCAGGCGGGGCGGGGCGGCAAGTGGCGGATTGCCCGCGGAATGCGGCTTCGAGTTGAGGCAGCGTGACCGAGGCCGCGAACAGGGATTCGGCGCGTCGGCGGCCAGCCGCACCCATGCCCCGTGCCAGCTCGGGGTCGCGGGCCAGCGTGATGAGCGCGTTGGCGAGGGCCGCTTCGTCACCTTGTGCGGTGAGCAGACCGGTGACGCCGTCCTCAACCTGTTCAGGGATGCCGGCGATGCGGGAACTGACGACCGGAAGCGAGCTGAGCATGGCTTCCGTGATGACCGTCGGCAACATGTCGCTGGCACCGGCAGGATCAATGATGCAGGCAAGGACAAAGGCATCGGCGGCCGCGAATGCCTCCTTCATCTGCTGAAGCTGGACGCTGCCGTGAAAGACCACGGCGTCGCCGAGGCCGAGCTGCGCAGACTGTGCTTCAAGGCGTTCGCGCCACGGACCATCGCCCATGAGGTCGAGATGAATGGCAATTCCGGCAGCCCGGGCGGTCGCCACCGCTGACAGAAGATGGTGGAATCCCTTGAACTCGATCAGGCGGCCCACGCTGACAATTCGCAACGGGCCGGAACGCGGGGCCTTGGCAGGCGCAGGATAGCCAGAAGGATCAATGCCGTTGTAGATGCGGACCATTTTCGCTGCGCTGTCCGGGCAGCGGTCGGCAAGCTCGCGACGCGCGTCGTCGCAGGGCGCGACGATGAAGGCAGACTCCCGGGCCATTTCGCGCAGCAGTTCCGGCGTGCGCAAGTCGACCATGAAGTCCTGCGCCTGCGGGGTGAACGAAAAACTCAGCCCGGCGAGCGCCTTGAGAAAGAGGGCGCTGTAGGTGGCCTGGTTGGCGAAGTGAATATGAAGGTGATCAATCCCGAGCTCCGGGAGGATCTCGGAAAAGTAGAGGGCGTTGCGGCAGCGTTTGGCGGCTTCGTCGCCCCCGCCGAAGCGCGCTGCGAATTCGTCCACCATGGCTGCGGGCCAGCGGCCGTCGGCGCGCGCGCGGGATTCCATCACCCTGCGGACGGACGGAGGCGGGTTGTGCAGCACGGGTGCCCGGAGGGCATCGAGCCGGGCGTGCCGGAGCGCCTGCACGGGCGGGTTGATGGCAGCCACCGAAACATCCCAGCCGGCAGCCTCGAGGGCCAGCATCTCGTTGTCGACAAAGGTCTGCGACAGCACCGGCCAGCGGCTGAACAAATAGGTCAGCCGGGGCTGTCGGCTGGGAGAAGCAGAGACGGTCGGTTCCATGCAGCGAAGTTGGCCGACCTTGCCTGCGGGCCGCAGCCTGCCGCAATGGGAAAAGGAAAAGTGGGGACGTGTCCCGAAACCCAACCCGAAGCGCCAATCCTCGGTCCGCTCCAGTACTTGTGGTCCCTAGCCGGAACACGTCCCCGAATCTTTGTGGTCCGTCACTCAGCGGTGATGGCGAGTTTCAGTCCGAGTTCCCGTTCGAGGTCCTCGAGGGGGAGCTTCACGAGTTTTTTCAGCTGACCGTTCTCGTAGGCCCGAGCCTTGTACTCGACCTCGAATCCTGCGCCAGCTCCCGGTTCCGCAGCAGCCGCGGGCCTGACCTTGAGCTCGAGATCGTGCCGTCCGAAGTCGCCCGCGAACATGCCGCCGGAGAATGTAGCGCTGAAGAGGGTGGCGCGCTTGGCACCGATCTGCTGCGCGACTTTCTCACACATGGCTGCTCTCATGGAACGTCCCTCGCGGGGATAGGCCTTCATGCGGAATGCCTGGACGTCTCCCTTTGAGAGGCGAGGTTCGGGAACGAGGCGGCGCTGTGCCTCGGCCTGCATCTGCTTGCGGGTGGCGTCGAGGACATTCTGAACTCTGGTGACTTCCTCCGGGGAGAGCTGAAGCGCATCGACGGCCTTGGCACTGAGTTTCCATCCTGGGTCGAGGAGAGGGATTTTAGTGCGAAGGTAGGACTGGAGCTGGTTGGAGATATCGACCTCGCCCCATGGGTCGGGAGTTAGCGGCTCGGGTGGCGGCGTTGGTTTCGGCGGGACCGCGACCGCTGGCGCAGTGGTCGGCTCAATGACACTGGCCGCCACCGGCGCTGCCGGAAGGGCCGCAGGCACTGCATTGAGCGCGCGCAGCATTCGGAAGGTGCCGATCGCAAGGCAGATCACTATAAACCCGATGGCGAAGCGCGCCTTGATCATGGCGGGTGGAGCGGGTGGAGTCAAAGCGTTCATGGGGCGGCAAGGCGGATGAGACGATAAATAACGAATCAAGTATGGCCGGAAGTGCGGGGATGCGCAATCGATTCCTTGCGCGGACCGCAGATTTGTTTTTGCCGCATCCAGAGGATAGCCGACAACGCCCGTGGATTCCCCATTGCTGCCAGCGCTGGCGGTGACATGGCGGCGGGACTATGAGGTTGGCAGTTGTCATTCCGGTCTACAATCATGCCCGCTACATCGGCCGGGCTCTCGAATCCGTGCTGACCCAGAGTCGCCCGCCGGACCGGGTGATCTGCATCGATGACGGTTCGCGCGATGATTCCCTGGCAGTGTGCCGGACGTTCGCAGACCGCGGCGTCGAAGTCCACGGGCAGAAGAACCAAGGCGCGCATGCCACCATCAACCGTCTCATCGGCATGGCCTCGGAAGATTGCGATGTCATCGCCATCCTGAATTCGGATGATTTCTACGCCCCGGAGCGGTTTGCGAAATGCCTGCCGGAACTCGAGAACGACCCCGCGGCGCAGGTCGTGGCGTCGGGACTCGTCCTCATGGATGATGACGACCAATCCCTGCCGGAAGATCACCCGCGGGGCCGCTGGCTGCGCGCGGTGTGGAGCCGCGGGGCCGATCCGGAAACCGATCCGGTGTCGTGGATGGGCGAGGCCAACTTCATCGTGTCGTCCAGCAACATCATTGCGCGGCGCGAGTTCTTCCCGGCGCATCCATTCAAGCCCTACCGCTTCAACCACGATTATTACTTCCTGAGCCAGGCCGCCCTGCGAGGTCAGCTGCGCGTGGTGCGGGAACCGCTGCTGCACTACCGGGTGCACGACACGAACACGATCAACACGAAGCCCGCGCCGCTGCTGCGGGAACTGCTGCGGCAGTGGCTGGACCTGTACCGCGATCTCGCGCCGGAACTGGCATCCGATCCGGCCCTGCGGGCAAGGTTCTACCGTTTCACGCGGGCGTCATGGGACAATCTCTCCGGGCTCCATCACGGCGTGTTCCAGGCGGTCCTCGCAGGCTTCCTGACAAATCTCCCGGACGATGCCGTAGAATCCGCCGTGGCTGCGCTCGACGAAGCAGCATGGCCGGAACTCTCCGTCTTTCCCAACAAGGATGCCGTCAATACCTACGACGGTGCCGATCCTCTCCCCCGCGGAGTCGGCGCGCTCGCCGAACGCATCGCCGCCTTGAAACAGGAACGCGACGCAGCCCGGAACGATGCCAAAGCGCAGCGTTCCCTGGCAAGGTTGCGGCAGTCGCTGCTCGCCTCGAAATGGGTGGCACTCGGCCGCGCCCTCGGTCTCGCCGGAAACCTCGGCAGCGATGCAGGCAAGTCGGCCGCCGAAAAGCTGGCGTCCCTCCATGCAACCGTGCAACGCAGCGGCTGGCTGCAATTCGGGGCGCGACGCGGCTGGTGGCAACCACCGACACCCTGACATCCACGGCGCCAAGCCGGACTGCAGCGACGAACCCCTGGTCCTGGCGTGCGGTCGTCGCGGCGGCAGCGGACCAAAAAAATCCCGGCCGACCGGAAATCCGGTGGCCGGGATTCGAGAATTCAATCGTCGCCTGACGCGATGGTCACTTGCCGCCTTCCGGCGCGCGGGTCGTGATCTCCGGAAGCTTGACCGTCCCCGGTGGCATCTCCGGCGAAGGCAGGCGGACGAGGAGCCACGTCTGCGACTGCTTCTCACCGAAGTGCACGAAGACGCTGGCTGCATCGTACGTCAGGCTCGACGCGCCCGTCTCATAGACCGTCCCGGTGTTCTCACCGATGTGCCACGCAGCCCGCTGGGTCTTCGGATCGATCCGGCCAACGACAGGCTGGTCTTCGCCAGTCATGACGTTCTTGTAGGCCCCTGCAATGATGCCGTTCTTGTCGGACGAGAGCTGGAAGAACATCACCGCGTCCCCATCTTCCTGCTGCGTGAGGGCCCAGACGCCGAGCGGCAGCCATGTTTCCGGCTGACCTTCAACCGCAGGCTCCGGAACCGGATACGTCTCAAGCTGCGGAGACGCCAGGGCGATCGTCTGCTGGCGGTGCACCGTGGCGCTGCCGGAAGGCTGACCATTCATGTAAACCACGTCGCCCTCGATGATGACCGTCGTGCCAGGGTCGTACACCACCGGCTGGACCGGCCACGCGGGACCGTAGAACGTCGTGTAAACCGGATAGGTCACCGGGCGCCACCACCACCATGGCGAAAGCACCGCCGACGTGACCGCCACCGCAGTGCGCGCTGCGGCTACCCCGCCCCACCAGCACGATCCCCACCAACCGGCATTGAAGTAGTAATCATGGTAACCATAGCAACCAGTCCAGACCTGGCGGCAGCGGCCGCCGCGGTAGGCATACACGTCGCCGCACCAGCGGTTGTAGTCACCCGACCCATAACGGCCGTACCAGTTGCGGTCGCCGTAATGGGTGTTGATGCTGTTCCAGTTCTGCTGGCGGTTGACGTTGAAGTTGTTGATAACCGTCGTGTTGTTGTTCTGCCAGTTGTTGAAGTTGTTCTGGTTGTTGTTGCCGATGTTGTTCCAGTGATCACCCCAGTCCGGCCGATTGCTGTTCCAGCCCGGACGGTTGTTCCATTCTGGCGGGTTGATGCCGGGGCGGTTGCCGGGCCGGTTGACGTTGCCAGGCAGGGTCGTCGGACGGTTGAAATTGCCACCCTGACCCGGCCGGTTGATATTGCCAGGCAGTGTGGTTGGGCGGTTGAAATTGCCACCTTGATCCGGACGGTTGATATTGCCAGGCAAGGTCGTCGGACGATCCGGACGATTAGCCGGCTTCGTCAGATTGCCAGGCAGCGTCGTCGGACGGTCCGGGCGGTTAGCCGGCTTCGTCAGATTGCCAGGCAGCGTCGTCGGGCGGCCTCCGGTCCCCGGAAGCGTGATGGGTCCGGTCGGACGCTCCGGACGCGGGGCCGGTTTGGTCGAGGGACGATCAATCTCAGGACGCGGGGCTGGCTTCGTCGTCGGACGCTGAAAGCTGGAACCGCCGCCGGCACTTGGCCGCTCAACAGACGGGCGGCTGGGAGCGGGTCGGGTGCTGGGCCTTGATGGTGACGGGCGGCTCTCGGCAGGTTTGCTGATCGCTGGACGGCTCGGGGCCGGGCGGCTCGATGGTTTGCTCGCGGACGAATGGCTCGGGGCCGGGCGGCTCGACGGCTTGCTCGCGGACGAATGGCTAGGCGCGGGGCGGCTGGCGGGGCGGCTGACGGCAGGCCGCGAGGCGGCAGCCGGCTTGGAGAAGTTGTGACCGCCCGACGGCCTCGCGGCGGCACCCCGGGCACCGCTCGTGGCGGTGAGGAATGCCGTGCCGAGGGCGAGCACGGAGTAGAAGATGGTGCGCATGGTGCGGAATGGGCGGAAGGTTACTTTTCGCGGACGATCGTGACCGGCCCAATGTTAGGAAGGGTTTCACCGCCGAGCGAACGGCTGGCGACCGACCATGAGATCTTGTCGTCGTCGACCTTGGAAACGGTGATTTCCTCGCTGCCGACTTCACCATCGGGGAGGACCGTGCGGCTGAGGACGAGCCAGCGGTCGCCGTCCGGCGTCCATGTGCGATCGGTGAAGCTGCCATCGGATTCGAACACCCATGAGCGGACTTGTTCCTGTTCAGCGTCCCAGCCGATGATTTCGGTTCCTTCGCGGGCCTCAACGCCATCAGCACCGGGAATGCTGAAGGTGCGGGTGAGGAAACTGCCAGAGGGGGACCATTCCACGGTGCACTTCATGCCGTCAGGCTCAGTGGACTTCCACGAACCAGCGAACCATGCGAGATCCTGTAGCAATGAAGCGGCGGCCGGCGCACTCTCGTCGTCCAGTTCGGTGAATTCCGTGATCGCCCATTTGCCGTCACGCTTCACATGCACTGCCGTGAATTCGTTCACGGCCGAGGATCCATCAGGATCGGTAACCGTGGCTTCTCCGCGGACGCTGAAGACATCCTCGGTAATCTTGCGGGCAGCGTCAATCTCGAGGGCAATCGTCCGGCCCTTGCTGTCTGCGAACACGGATTTGAGCAGGCCCTCGATGGCCGCGCGACCGCTCGTCTGGACGCCTTCATTGCTGATCCATTCGGCGTCGTCTGCGAAGAGCGCGGCCACTGCTGCGGCGTCGGCCTTGTTGTAGGCGGTCACATAAGCAGCCGCAGTCTCGCGGGCCGCCGCGAGTTCCGGAGATACCGCCGCAGCGGCCGCCGGAGCAGGCGCAGCGGCAGGTTTGTCCTGAGCACCCGCCGGAATGGCAGCGAGCAGCAGAAGGGAGGCAATGGCAGTCGGGGTCTTCATGGTTCAATTCATCAGGGTTAACTCGGGGGACAACCCCCACAGCTAATCGCCGGATCGCTAACCGGGCAATGGAAAATCCGCACACTCAGCCCCGCAATCCCCCGGCGGCTGCGTTCGTCTGCATCGGCTCGCAACAGGTGGCATCAACTTCCATCCGACCGCTTTCCCAAGGCCCTTCCCGCGCCGTCCCACGGCCATGCTTTGACTCCGCGAATCACTCGCTCCGCGGGTCCCGCGGGTGATTTCCAATTGAGCAGGCCGCGCCGTCCAGTATCGGCAATGCCATGCATCTGACCGGCTCGTTCCATCCCTCCCAGCGCGTGCTTCTCGGCCCCGGCCCCAGTGACGTGCCGACCCGCGTCCTCAATGCCATGGCCGCACCCACCCTCGGTCACCTCGATCCCGAATACCTCGCGCTCATGGACGACACCCGGCGGCAACTCCAGGCCATCTTCCGCACCGCCAACGAACTCACCCTGGCCATCAGCGGCACCGGCAGCGCCGGCATGGAAGCCGTCGTCGTCAATCTCGTCGAACCCGGCGACGAAGCCATCGTCTGCGTCAACGGGGTCTTCGGCACCCGCATGAAGGATGTCATGGAACGCGCCGGAGCAACCGTCCACGCCATCGAAGTCCCATGGGGCGAAACCATCCCGACCGAACGAGTCGCCGACGCCCTCCGCACCTTCCCCCGCGCAAAGGTCTTCGGCATCGTCCACGCTGAAACCAGCACCGGTGCCCACCAGCCACTCGAGGAAATCTCAAGGCTCGTCCACGCCGCCGGTGCCTTGTTCCTCGTCGACGCCGTCACCTCTCTCGGCGGATTGCCCCTCGAAGTCGACGCATGGGGCATCGACGCCTGCTACAGCGGCACTCAGAAATGCCTCAGCTGCCCGCCAGGCCTCGCGCCCGTCACCTTCTCCCCACGCGCCCTCGCACGCATGGACGCCCGCCGCTCCAAGGTCCAGTCATGGTACCTCGACATGACAATGATCCGCAATTACTGGGGCGCTGACCGCGCCTACCACCACACCGCGCCTATCAACATGACCTACGCCCTGCGCGAGGCCTGTGCCATCATTCTCGAAGAAGGCCTCGACACCCGCATCGCCCGCCACTCCCTCAATCACCGCGCCCTCCGCGCCGGCCTCGAGGCCATCGGCCTCCGCTACATTCCCTCGCAATCCCTCACCACCCTCAATGCCATCCACGCACCAGACGGCATCGACGAAGCCCTCATCCGCCGCCGCCTCCTAACTGAATTCGGCATCGAAATCGGAGCAGGTCTCGGCCCCTTCAAAGGCCGCGCCCTCCGCATCGGCCTCATGGGCAGCAGCAGCACCCGGCGCAATGTCCAACTCGTCCTCGCCGCTCTCGAAATCATCCTGACACGCTCCGGCGCCACCAGCGCCGCTGCTTCCATCTACGCGGCCTGATCCTCAGAAACTCACGCGTCACCCGCAACGGCGGCCAGTGATCAGCCATCACGGCAAGACCACGCCTGCAAGTCCCCTCTGTCGGCCGGATTCCGCCAGCATGGCGGCGTCGGCTCATGCAAAGTAGGTGTCCTCGTGCGCATACGGCGGCGCGCAGCAGCATAGAAACCGCAGGCACTCAATCCCCGTGATCCGGTGCCACGCGCCCGGCGGAATCAGCACGCCATCTCCCGGCCCGACCTCCCGCTCCACCCCATCCACTTCCATCAATCCACGGCCCTCCAGCACAAAGTAGAACTCCTCGCTCACCCGGTGATAGTGCCGCTCCGTCGCCACCCCCGCCGGAACCGTCGCCTCCGCGAGCGACTGGTTCCGCACGGGCGCATTGCTGAGATCAAGGATGCTCCGGATCGTACTCCCGTCCTTCGTCGTGAACGGGACCTGTTCGGCAATCCGGCGCAGCGTCATCCCAGGGTCACTTGAGGTCATCCGGCAACCCGGCGTCCTTGATCTTCACATCCGTCTTCGCTCCCCCATCGATCCACCACTTCAGAATCTTGATCTCCTTCTCGCTAGGCTGATCCTTGTCCTTCGGCGGCATGTGCTCATCCTCGTCCGCACCCAGCGCAATCCGCTTCAAAATCAGACTGTCCGCCGACTTCCCGGCCACCACCGCCGCCTCACCGCTGTCACCACCCTTCATCAGCACCTCGAAATTGTGCATCGCCAGCTTGCCCTTCTGCTTGTCCGCACCGTGACACCCAGTGCACGTCCGCTCGAAAATCGGCTGAATCAATCCCGCGTATAGCGGCGCTTCAGGATCCATCGGCTTCGGCGCTGCAGGCGCTGCCGGTGCCGCTGGCGGTGGAGGCGGAGCCATCGCCGTCCGAACTTCATTGTCCCACCCGAGATTGATCACAATCGCCGGCAGCTTCTGATGCAGCGCCTCCGCCGCAGGCTTCGTCACCCCCGTCTGCCACACAAACAACCGCTTCAGATTCGCCAGCTTCTCCAGCTTCGGCATCGACGCGTCCGTCACCTTCGTCCCGAACAGATTCAGATACTCCAGCCCCGCCACCGACACCATCGCATCCACGCCCGCATCCGTGACCGCCGTGTTCTGCAAATGCAGCCGCTTCAGATTCTTCATCCCCCCAAGCACCGCCAGACCCGCATCCGTCACCTTCGACCGCGCCAGATTCATCTCCACCATCCGCTCGGCCAATGGCGCAAACTTCGCCAGCTCCGCATCCCCGAACTTGTCCGCCACATTCACACAATTGAACGTCAGCGCCGGATCATTCTGCGCCACCGGCAGAATCGTCACCCCTAACTCCTTCTCCAGCGCCGCCACCGCAGGATCCACCGCCGGGGCCGCCGCCGCACCACCCTGAGGCGCAGGTGCAGGAGCTGCCTGTGGGGTCGGAGCCGGTGCTGGCGCAGGCGCCGCCTCCGCAGCCGGGGCCGCCGCCAGCGCCGCAATCACACTCGTCAGCGTCGTCTTCAGCGGATCGTTCAACCCGCTGTCCTTCACCTTCACATCCGCCTTCGCACCCGCATCCACCCACCACTTCAGCACCGCCACCTCGTCCTCGCTCAACTGCGTCTTCTCCTCCGGCGGCATGTGATCCTCATGATCCTTCGGCAGCAGAATCCGCTTCAGACTCTCGCTCTCCGCAGACTTGCCCGGCTGCACACTCGCCATCCCGCTCTCACCAGCCTTCAGCATCACCTCAAGGGTGTGCAACTGCAGGTCGCCCTTCTGCTTCTTCTCACCATGACAACCCGTGCAAGCCTTCGCCATCATCGGCGCAATCGCCGCTTCATACACCTTCATCTCCGCAGGATCACCCGTCACCACCGGCGATCCCTTGGCCTCCGGTCTCAGTAGATTCAACGCCGGCGTAATGACGTCGCCATGCGTCAGGCTGCCGCCGAAATGTCCGGCAATGAACAAGGTAGCCGCAGAAAGCAGCAGCGGAGCGCGATAGATTCCGGTAGCCATGGTGGGTCTGGTTTCGTGGATGAGTTTGGTCAAAAGTGTAATGCCTGTCAGTAATGGTATAGCGAGCCCCGACCACATGTGCCAGCGCAGCGTGTCGGAATCGCTCCCGT
Source organism: Verrucomicrobiales bacterium (assembly GCA_947462995.1). Classification (GTDB taxonomy): domain Bacteria; phylum Verrucomicrobiota; class Verrucomicrobiia; order Verrucomicrobiales; family V1-33; genus V1-33. The sequence continues at coordinate 20,097 of CANHUG010000005.1, forward strand.
GCCCGGAGAAATATCCCGCCACCGCCGCCGGTGCCGCCGTCAGAAATGCCAGCCAAAGCAGCGCCGTCACCGCCGCCGTAAACGTCCGCTTCTTCCCTCCCATCACCTCGAGAAATACCACCCCAAGCACCAGCCCGATCGGAAGATGCAGCACCAGCGGGTGAAAATTCCCCACCACCTCCACCCACGCCGGCGCATGGAATCCCTCCGTCCTCGGCAGAAACCGGAAACAATAGAACACCGCCGCCGCATACCCCGCCAACCCAAGCCCAGCCAATGTAATCCATCCCTTCCGCGACGGCCCGGCAGCAGCTTCCGCTCCCGCAGCAGCAGCCTGCGCCACCACGGGCACCGGACGCTCAATCGTAAATCGCGTGCCGCACGCCGGACATAGGCCTTGTTCGCCCTCCATCGACGCGTCCACGTCGAAGGGCTTCAGGCAGGAGGGACAGGAGACGCGGTGATTCATCGATGACGATAGTTAAACCGCCGCCGCCGCCCATCTTTCACCTCCCGCCTCCCGGATCCCCGGTCCGCCGCCGCTCAGAACAACTCGCCAGGCGCAAAAAACCGCTTCAATTCCTCCGCCGCCGTCTCCGGCCCATCCGATGCATGGCACATGTTCACCATCTTGTTCTCGCCGAAATCCCCGCGGATCGTCCCCTTCGCAGCCACCGTCGAATCCGTCGGCCCCAGCAGATCACGCACCCGCGCAATCACATTCTCACCTTCCAGCGCCAGCGCCACCACCGGACTGCTCTGCATGAACGACGCAATGTCAGGATAAAACGGCTTGTCCGCCACGTGCGCATAATGCTCGCGCAGCACCGCATCGCTCAACTGCATCATCTTCAGCCCACGCACCCGGAAGCCCTCCGCTTCCAGTCGGCGCAGCACTTCGCCGCTCAGGCGCTTCTGAACACAGTCAGGCTTGAAAAGAATAAGGGTCGTTTCCATGATCGTAGTTGTCTGATTTGAAATAGGTCCGCTGCCCTGATTCCGGGCACGAGGGGCGCGCACCATGGGCAATCACATGGGCTTTGCAACCCGGTTTCCTCGCCCCCTTCCCAGCACCGCCATCTTACACCTTCGGCTCCAGCAGGGTCTTCCCCGTCATCGCCGCCGGCTGCGCCACCCCCAGCATCGCCAGCAGGGTCGGCGCTATGTCCGCCAGAATCCCGTCCCGCACCCGATACCCGTCAGCATCAGCAGCCACATACACACAGTGCACCAGATTCGTCGTGTGCGCCGTGTGCGGCGACCCATCCGCATTCCTCATCTGCTCGCAATTCCCATGGTCCGCCGTCAGCAGACACTTGCCCCCTAGCGCCAGCACCTTCTCCACAATCAGCCGCACCCCCAGATCAATCGTCTCCACCGCATGCACCCCCGCCTCCACCACCCCAGTGTGCCCCACCATGTCAGGATTCGCAAAATTCATGATCACCGCATCATACTCCTCCAGCCGCCGCCACACCTCGAACGCCAGATCCGGCGCACTCATCTGCGGCTTCTTGTCATACGTCGGCACTTCCTTCGGACTGATCGCCAGATACCGGTCCTCACCAGGAAACGGCGCGTCCGCTCCAGCATTGAAGAAGAATGTCACATGCGGAAACTTCTCCGTCTCCGCCGCTCGCAATTGCCGCAACCCAGCCTCCGCCAGCACTTCACCAAGTATCCCCTTCATGCTCTCAGGCCCGAACACCGTCCGCACCCCCAGCGCCGCATAGCTCTCCTTGTACTCCGTCAGCGTATAACAAGCCACCCGCGGCGTCACCTCGCGCTCGAACGAATCAAAACCCGGATCCATCAGCGCCTCCGTCAGCTGCCGCGCACGGTCCGCACGGAAATTGAACCACAGCACCACATCCCCGTCCCGCACCCGCTGCTCGCCAGCCTCACTGAAAATCATCGGCTGCAGAAACTCATCACCACGCGGCTCCCCGGCATACGCCGCACGGATCGCCGCCGACGGAGCCCCCGCCGTCACCGCCCCGCGCCCTAGCACAATCGCGTCCCACGCCAGCTTGTTCCGCTCCCACCGCTTGTCGCGGTCCATCGCAAAATACCGCCCGATCACCGTCGCAATCCGCGCCCCCGTCGGCGCAATCGCCTGCTCCACAAACGCCAGCGAATCCGCCCCGCCCGTCGGCGAGGTATCCCGCCCGTCCGTGATCGCATGCACCATGACGTCCCCGCAACCCGCCGCCTGCGCCGCCTCACACAACGCCACCAGATGATCCTGATGACTGTGCACTCCCCCGTCACTCACCAGCCCCAGCAGATGCAGCCGCCCGCCCTTCGCCTTCGCAAACGCCTCCACCAGCACCGGATGCGTCGCCAGCTCCCCATCCCGGATCGCCTTGTTGATCCGCGTCAGATCCTGATAAACAATCCGCCCAGCCCCCAGATTCAGGTGCCCCACCTCGCTGTTCCCCATCTGCCCGGCCGGCAACCCAACGTCCTCGCCACTCCCGGACACCTGTCCCCACGGATACTTCCCGTACAGCTCATCATGAAACGGGGTCCGCGCCAGCAGCGTCGCGTCTCCATTGACCTCCGCCGCCGCACGACCGCCCGGATTGATGCCCCAGCCATCCCGAATGATGAGAACCACAGGTTTTTTCGCCATAATGGCCCGCACATAGACGCTCCTCCTCCCGCAGCAACCCGGGAAATGCCCTGCCCGCCCCCTCCACGTCCCCATCTCCATCCCTCCTCATGAACCTCTTCGTCTACGGCTCCCTCATGTTCGACGTCGTCTGGCAACGCATCGCCCGCACCTCCAACCAAGGCGTCCCCGCCACCGCCCACGGCTGGTCCGTCCGCTCCCTCCAAGGCGTCTCCTACCCAGGCCTCGTCCCCGCTCCCCCGGGCTCCCTCGCCCAAGGCCTCCTCCGCACCAAGGTCTCACCAGCCGCTCTCGCCAGACTCGACGCCTTCGAAGGCCCAGACTACCTCCGCCAACTCATCGCCATCACCTTGCCCGACGGCTCCCCCTCATCCGCATGGGCATGGATCGTCAGCCCGGCCGCCATGCACCTCGTCCTCCCAGAAACATGGGACGCCGAGAGCTTCGCTCGCGACTCCCTCACAGATTTCCTCCGCAACGCCACCGGAGATCCCCCCTGATCCTAACCTCAGAAATCCCGCGCCAGTAAATGCCCCGCCAGCTCATGCAGCCGCCGGGCATTCGATCCAAACGGTGCCAGCGCCGCCGTCGCCTCCGCCGTCAGCCGCGACGCCTCCGCCCGCGACGCCTCCAACCCCATAATCGCCGGATACGTCGACTTCCCCACCGCCACATCCTTCCCCGCCGTCTTCCCCAGCTTCTCCGACGTCTGCGTCACGTCCAGAATGTCGTCAATCACCTGAAACGCCAGCCCCAGCGCATGCCCGAACCGCGTCAGCGCCGCCAGTTGATCCTCGCTCGCGCCTCCCGCCATCCCCCCAAGCCGCAGGCTGCACGTCAGCAACGCCGCCGTCTTCCCCTCATGGATCGCCCGCAGTTCCTCGAACGACACCATCTTCCCCTCCGCCTCGATATCCCGCACCTGCCCGCCAATCAGATGCCGCGACCCCGCCGCCACCGCCAACTCCCCAACCATCGCTCCCACACTGTGCCCAGGCCCCGGCGGTGACTCCAGCACCAGCCCGAACGCCAACGGTTGCAACGCATCCCCCGCCAGCACCGCCACCGCATCGCCATACACCTTGTGACACGTCGGCCGCCCGCGCCGGAAATCATCGTCGTCCATGCACGGCAGATCATCGTGAATCAGCGAATACGTGTGAATGCACTCCACCGCGCACGCCACCCCCACCGCACGCTCGTCATCCGCACCGCACGCCTCGCACGCCGCCAGCGTCAGCACCGGCCGCAACCGCTTCCCACCAGCAAACATACTGTGCCGCATCGCCGCATGCAGCGTCCCAGGTGCCTCCCCAGCCCCCGGCAACCATCGCTCCAACGCCGCATCAATGCGATCCTTCTGCCGCCCCAGATATTCAGAAAGTGTTTCGTCCGTCATGTTCGCACGCTCTCTCACAACACTCCGCGCCACGCGAAACCGGAAACTCTCTGCGCATTCCCGCGACCCATCACCCCTCCACACCCTCCAGCCGAAGGCCCTGGACTGCGGAACCCTGCCGCCGCTTTCCCCACGCCAGCCACCTGCCCCCGGCACCAGCCAAGCTCACCTTCCCACCCATCCCTGCCGCCTCGCGACCTCCCATCGTCCTCACTCTTCAGTTCGTCATTCATCGTCTCGTCACCATCCCCAGTAATGAAACGCCGCATAAACCGTCTGCGTCTCCCTGTCAAAATACACCAGCACATAATCCTCGCCAATGTCCCGCCGGTCAAACTCATCCATCGTTTCCAGCTTCGCCGGCCACGTCTCAGGACGACTGCACCCGCCAAAAAAACTCAATCCGCCCAGCGGCTCCCATTTGAACTTCCCGGCCGTCATGCGCGCATAGTCCGCCTCAGACATCCGGAACGACATCAGATAGCCGTCCATCATGATAGGCTTCCTCGTCTCAAGGTCCCGCACCACCGACCTCGACGGCTGCCCGAACACCCGGTCAAACTCCCGCTCGGCATCCGGCGGCACGCTCGCCGCCACCAGCCACAACGCCACCAGCGCCGGAAACGGCAGCAGCGCCCACACACACCCTCGCTTCCGCAGCACCAACGCTCCCACCCAGACCACCGTCCCCAGCAGCACCCCCAGCACCAGAATCGCCATGAACGGAGACATCACACGCCAAAGGTAAAGTCCCATCTCAATCCTCCACACATCACCCCCCTCACCCTCCATTCGGCCAACAGAACTGCTTCCTTCATCATCACCCCACCCTCATACACCCACACCAACATGCTGTCCACTCAACCCTCCCACGCTCCCAACACTCCTCACACCCGCCGCGAATCCCATTGCCGCATCGCCGCTCCCTGCCATCATACACGCCAATGAGCGCCTCCCGTCCAGACTATGCGAGCGAAGCCGATGTCGCCGCCGCCGCAGAACCGCTGGCGCGGCTGCGCCGCACCCTCGAATCCGTCCTCTTCGGTAAAGAAGAACTGATCTCCCTCACCCTCACCGGTCTCCTCGCCCGCGGCCACCTTCTCCTCGAGGGCCTCCCTGGCCTCGGCAAAACCGAACTCGTCAAAGGTCTCGCCAAAGCCCTCGGCCTCGCCACCCGCCGCATCCAGTTCACCCCAGACCTCCTCCCCGGCGATATCACCGGCAACCCAGTCCTCCGCGAAACCCCAGAAGGCCGCTCCTTCGTCTTCCAACCAGGCCCCATCTTCGCCAACCTCGTCCTCGCCGACGAAATCAACCGAGCGAGCCCCAAAACCCAGAGCGCCCTCCTCGAAGCCATGCAGGAACGCCGCGTCACCGTCCTCGGCACCAGCCACGACCTCCCCGATCCCTTCTTCGTCCTCGCCACCCAGAACCCAGTCGAACTCGAAGGCACCTACCCGCTCCCAGAAGCCCAGGTCGACCGCTTCCTCTTCAAACTCGAAGTCCTCCGCAACGACGCCGCCACCCTCGAACGCATCGTCCGCGACCGCGAACTCGGCGTCGAACCCTCCGTCTCCCCAGTCATGGACGCCGCGGAACTCGCCACCCTCCTCGCCCTCACCCGCCGCATCTTCCTCCCCGACGTCGTCGCTAACTACATCGCTCGTCTCGTCGACGCCACCCACCCTGGCCAGTCCACCGCCGCCGCAGGCGTCAAATTCGGAGCCAGCCCCCGCGCCGCCCTCAGCATGGCCTCCGCCGTCAAAGCCCGCGCCCTCCTCCACAACCGCGTCAACGCCAGCTTCGAAGACGTCCAGGCCATCGCCCACGCCGTCCTCGGCCACCGCCTCATCCTCGACTACTCCGCTCGCATCGAAGGCCGCTCCGCTCGTCACATCGTCGCCGAACTCCTCAAGGAAATCCCCACTCGCCAGGGCGCACTCCCACGCACGCTCCAGGAATCCCCGGCCTGACAAATATGAAGCCGTCCCTCTTCCCTCTCCTCCTCCTCTCCGCAACCGCTCCCCTAGCCGCTCAGGAAACCCACAACTTCCCCACTTCCGCCGACGGCCAGAGCCACGTCGAAATCACCAGCATCTTCAGCCCGCCTCCACCCACTGGCTTCGTCCCCCTCCGCATCGCCGTCACCAACGGCACCGAATCCGACCAGTCCGTCCGCATCGACACCTCCAGCGAATCCAACAGCGGCAACTCCGCCATCTCCACCTTCTTCATCAACGCCCCGCGCCGCGAAACCACAGTCACCGAACTGATGGCCCCGGCCTTCTCCCCACCAGTCACCTCCGGCTACGATCACTCTTCCTTCAACATCGACACCACCGCCGCAGGCAGCGTCGACTCCTTCCGCATGGCCTCCTCAGGCCTCGGCGACCTCCCCTGCGTCGCCTTCAGCACCACCCTCGTCGGCAAAAACCTCGACGACATCAACAACGGTGCCCGCTCCTCCGGCCCAAGCACATGGCGCTATCAGGATCGCGCCTTCGCCTCCTCCTACATCCCATTACAACTCCCCTCCGACTGGCGCGGCCTCTCAGGCATCGACGTCCTCGTCATGACCACCGACGACTGGCGCGACCTCGACCCCGCCCGCCAACTCGCCGTCCGCCACTGGATCGCCCTCGGCGGCCAACTCGAACTCCGCTCCAAAGGCCAAGCCCCTGACCTCAACTCCCTCGGCCTCGCCCTCGACGGCGGCGCCCCGCCTGAAGGCGACGCCAGACGTGGCCTCGGCTCCGTCAGGCTCACCCCATGGAACGGCGTCGCCCTCGGTTCCGACACCTTCCGCGCCTACGCCGCAGGCAACGATAGACCAACCCCGGAACGCATCCGCCATAACTCAGGCGTCACCGTCACTTCCCTCCTCGAAACCATCGGCCCCCGCGCCGCCTCCGCCCTCCCCGTCGGCCTCATCCTCCTCGCCTTCGGCATCCTCGTCGGCCCTCTCAATCTCTTCAAATTCGCCGGCCCTACCAGACGCCACCGGCTCTTCATCACCACCCCGCTCATCTCCCTCGGAGCCTCCCTCGTCCTCCTCGGCTTCATCCTCGCCAGAGACGGTACCGGCGGCCGCGGCCGTCGCTCCGCCGTCATCTACATCAACCCCGACGACCACTCCGCCTGCATCCGTCAGGAACAAATCTGCCGCACCGGCGTCCTCCTCGGCAGCTCCTTCTCCACTCGCCAACCAGCCGCCGTCTCCATCGGCGCCGTCTCATCCTTCGACCCCACCAACCCCGCCGTCTCCTTCTCCAATCCTTCTAGCAACTCCAGTCTCCGCTGCGCCTTCAACTCCCCCACCGATCTCTCCGGCGACTGGTTCCAGAGCCGCAGCGAACAAGTCCACTTCATCAAATCCGTCACCGCCACCCGCGGCCGCATCGAAATCTCCGGTACCCCGGACGCTCCCTCCGCCGTCTCCTCCTTCGACTTCCCTCTCGACTCCCTCTTCTGGCGCGACGCCGCAGACCAATGGTGGCAAGCCCCTTCCACGGCCCCCACCGGCACCCCCGTCCAGCTAGCAAGGGTCCCCTCCATGAACCTCTCAGGCTTCACCTCCGCCAATGCCGTTTCCCCCAAGGGCCGCTGGTTCCTAGCCACCACTTCAGACCCTCGCGCCGGTCTCGTCGACACGCTCCCCTCCATCCGCTGGGAACGCAACGACATCATCCTCTGCGGCCCGGTCCCCTGACCCTTCCCTATCATGTCCGAACCCGCCATCCTCGTCGAAAACCTCCAGCGCCACTTCGGCCAGCTCCGCGCCGTCGACGGGGTCTCCTTCTCCATCGACCAGGGCCGCGTCGTCGGCTTCGTCGGCGCCAACGGCGCTGGCAAAACCACCACCATGCGCATCCTCGCCACCCTCGACTACCCCTCCTCAGGCAGGGCTTCCGTCATGGGTCACAATGTCGTCCTCTACCCAGCCGACATCCGCAGGCTCCTCGGCTGGGTCCCCGACAGCTTCGGCACCTACGAAAACATGACGGTGCTCGAATACCTCGACTTCTACGCCCGCGCCCTCGGCTTCCGCGGTGCCGACCGTCTCTCCCGCATCGACGACGTCGTCGCCTTCACCGACCTCGGCCCTCTCGCCGACCGTCTCATCAACAAGCTCTCCAAAGGCCAGAGCCAGCGTCTCTGTCTCGGCCGCGCCCTCATCCATGACCCCAAGGTCCTCATCATGGACGAACCCGCCGCAGGCCTCGACCCAAGAGCCCGCGTCGAACTCAAACGCCTCATCCGCATCCTCGCCGATGAAGGCAAAACCATCCTCATCTCCTCACACATCCTCTCCGAACTCGGCGAAATGTGCGACACCCTCCTCTTCATCGACAAGGGCCGCATCGTCCACCACGGCAGCGCCGACAGCCTCAAACGCGCCGAACGGGAATTCACCCTCATCGGCGTCGAAACCTCAGGCAACCCAGCCGCCCTCTTCGAATGGGCCCTCACCGCACCCATGGTCTCCCTCGACGAGGAACGCCGCTCCGGAGCCCGCCTCCGCATCGATAGCCTCGAACCCGATGTCATCGCCGGCGTCCTCCGCAAACTCGTCTCCGACGGCATCCCCGTCACCGACTTCCATCGCGAGGAACGCAATCTCGAAGACGCCTTCATCGACATGCTCGGCCGCATCGAAAAAGGCCAGCAGGCCGTCTCCTCCCCTCCCCCACTCTCTATCCCCCCATCCTAGCAACACCGTCCCAGCCTTGTTTCCTCGCCAGCCTCCCCCTAATCCCAACGGCCCAAAGGGCCCAAAGAACCCAGCCCAGGGACGACGCAACGCGAAGGCCCTGGGATCACACGATATCAATTCCCTGCGCCCCAGCGGGGCGCTAGAGCTCCCTTACTAGCACACCTCAAGAACACAGCCCTCCCCACCGTAGCAACACCGTCCCGGCCTTGTCTCTGCCGAAGCGACGCACCATCTTCCCCCTAACTCCCCTCCCTCTCACCGCTCGCTCATCGGCGGCACACCCTCCGGCAACCCCGGCACATCCTGCGGCAGCGGCGGCGGCACACCCAGATCCCCGGGAATCGTGTTCGGCAAATCCTCCGGCCGGATCACCCCGGGCTCCACCACTAGCGGATTCCCCGCACTCGATCCCTCAGGCAGCGGCGGCTCCACCACCGCCCCAGCCACCGGCTTCCCCGCCTCCCCGGCTGCCCCGGCCGCCAGCACCGGCACCGGCTCGACCGGCAGCTCCCCGCCCACCGGGATCACCGCATCCCCAGTCGCCGGACTCCCGCTCACCACGTCCGCCGCATTGAAATGACCCTTCCGCTCCCGCGTCACCTTCACCTTCCCAGTCACCTCCGCTCCCCTCCGGCAATCCAGCTCCGTCCCCGCAGGAATACTCACTCCCGTCAGCGCATGCACCAGCACAAAACCCGCCGCCGCATCCGCATACGCCACATCCCCCACCGCCTTCTCCCCCAACCGCCCCTTCGCCTCCGCCGTCGACGCCGACGCCAGCTTCTCCAGCTCCTTCATCCGCCGCTTCGCCTTCGCCTTCTCATTCAAATTCATCAGATTCCCGCAGCCCGAAACAGCAGCAGCCACCACCAGCACCAGTACTCTCTTCATCACGTCTCTCACAGTCCCCCCTTCTACATCCCACCCGGCCACGGGAGCGAGAACGTTTTTACCTGCCCGTAGAATTTCACCGCCTCCGCCACCCCTTCCTTCACCCCCGGCCCACTCTCCTTGATCCCTCCAAACGGCGTGTGCTCCAATCGCCACGCCGGCACCTCATTCACCTGCACCATCCCCGTCCGCACCCGCTCCACCACCGCCAGCGCCGACCCGAGATCCCTCGTCATCACCGACGTCGCCAACCCGTACCGCGACTCATTGCAGATCTCCACCGCCTCATCCAACCCATCCACCGCCACCACCGGCGACAACGGCCCGAACGCTTCCTCCCGCATCAGCGCCGCCGTCCGCGCCACCGCCCGCAACACCGTCGGCATCATCAGCGCCCCACGCCTTTCCCCTCCGCACAATACCTCCGCACCGCCCGCCACCGCCTCCCTCACATATTCCTCCAGCTGCCGCGCCGCCGCCTCGTTGATCACCGTCCCCACCCGCGTCGCCTCATCCCCGGGATCACCCCACGGAAACACCCGCTCCGTCTCCGCCGCCAGCCGCTCCGCAAACTCCCCAGCCAATCGCCGCGCCACCAGAAACCGCTTCACCGCCGTGCACCGCTGCCCCGAATTCCGGTAACTCCCCTCAGCACCCAACCGCACCGCCAGCTCCATGTCCGCATCCTCCAGCACAATCATCTCCGCATTCCCTCCTAACTCATAACACGTCTTTTTCAGCCCAGCCATCCCCGCAATCGCCCGACCCGCCCCCGCACTCCCCGTAAACGTCAGCGCCTCAATCCTCCCATCCCTAACCAGCCCGCCCACTACCGGCTCCAGCGGCCCCACCAGACAACTCAGCATCCACCCCGGCAATCCCGCCTCGTACAGCAGCGCCGTAAACGTCAGCGCCGTCAGCGGGGTCTTCTCCGACGGCTTCAGAATCAGCGCCGCTCCCGCCGCAATCGCCGGCCCCACCTTGTGAGCACACTGCGTCAAAGGATGATTGAACGGCGTGATCGCCAGCGCCAGCCGCACCGGCTCCCGCACCGTGAACAACTTCCGCGCAAACCCCGCAGGCGTCACATCCCCAGGCCACACCATCCCTTCCTCCCGCAACGCCTCCATCGCCGCAAACCTCAGAATCATCCCCGCCCGCGACGCCTCACCACGACAGTCAAACGCACTCAATCCCGTCTCCAGCCGGATCAACCGCGCATGCTCCTCCACCCGCGCATCCAGCAGATCCGCCGCTCGCCTCAACACCTCCGCTCGCTCATGCCGCGTCAGCCGCTTCCCTCCCCTCAACCCAATCTCCACCGCCCGCTCCGCATCTTCCACCCCACCCATCACCACCTCCCCAGTCACCGACCCATCCCACGGATAATGCACCGCAAGGCGCTCCCCGGCTCCTAACGGCTCCCCAGCAATCAACGACGACATCAGCATCCCCATTCCTACATCTCTCCCCGAAAAAGTGAAAGCGCGCAGCATGGGCTCATGCTGCGCGCTTCGCGGACACCCCGGATCGGTTTTGTAATGTATTTAACCGGGGAAAAATTCTCCCCAATCTATCGCACATCTCTTCCCGACCGCATAGCGGCACGCAGTGACACTTCCGTCACCGCCGCCCGCCTCAGCCCTCCCCCAGAAACGGATAGTCCGTGTACCCCGCAGGCCCCGGCGAATAAAACGTCGCCGCATCCGGCACATTCAGCGCCGCTCCCTTCCGGAACCGCTCCGGCAGATCAGGATTCGCCAGAAACGCCGTCCCGAACGCCACCGCATCCACCTGCCCGCTCGCAATCGCCTGATCCGCCTCCTCCGCCGTATATCCCATGTTAGTCACCAGCGTCCCCGTGTAATTCTCACGCACCGCACTCACCACATCCCCATGCTGCGCCTGGAAGAAATCCGCTCGCATCAGATGCAGATACGCCAGCCCGCTCCCGCTCAGCCGCTTCGCCAGCCACGTGCTCAACCCGATCGGATCGCTGTCCACCATGCTGTTGTAGCTGTTCAACGGCGACAGCCGCACCCCCACCCGACCACTCCCCCACACCGACGACACCGCCTCCGTCACCTCCAGCAGCAACCGCGCCCGGTTCTCCACCACCCCACCGTACGGCCCGCTCCGCCGATTGCTCCCGTCCCGCAGAAACTCATCCAGCAGATACCCGTTCGCCCCGTGAATCTCCACGCCGTCAAACCCAGCCGCCTTCGCATTCGCCGCCGCCAGCCGGAACCCTTCCACAATCCCCGGAATCTCCTCATCCCCCAACTCCCGCGGCGTCACATAAGGCTGCTTCCCCTGCGGCGTATGCACCTCATCCCCCACAATCGGAAGCGCACTCGGTGCCACCGGCTCTTTCCCATCGTTCAGCAACGGATGACACGCCCGACCCCCATGCCACAACTGCAGAAAAATCCGCCCGCCCTTCGCATGCACCGCCTCCGTCGTCAGCTGCCACCCAGCCACCTGCGCCTCGTTGTAAATCCCCGGCTCCATCCAGAACGACGAATTCCCCTCCATCACCATCGTCGCCTCCGCAATCAGCAGCCCCGCCGTCGCACGCTGCGCATAATGCTCCGCAATCAACGCCCCCGGCACATGCCCGGGCTCCGCACGGCAACGCGTCAGCGGCGCCATCAGAATTCGGTTCGGCAGCGTCACCGCTCCAGCCTGCAGGGGTTTGAAAAGATGTTCCATAGTGCCCCCATCCAGCCACGCTCCCCGCCACACGCAATCGCACTTGCCACCCAACCCCACAAGCCCCCCCCGTTCCAGCAGCCGAAGGCTCTGGACTGCTGTCAGAATTACAGCTCTCCCTGCGCACGGAGTGCGCCTGCCAGCACCCCTCCGAAAAAGCCCTTCCCACAAGCCTCAAAGTAGCCAGGCCGTCCCGCCCTCGCTCTCCCACCCCCCACTCACCAGTCGTCCGCAAAGTGGCACAGGCATCTTGCCTGTGACCCCAATGCCAAAGTCCCCCGCTCACCAATCGTCCGTCCGGAACGGCGACGCCGGCAATCCCGCCCGGTTATATAGATTCGCCCCCTCCGGATTGCTGCAGAACGCATACCGCACCGCCACCGGCACCGCCACCTCCGCCGCACTGACCACCACCGTCTCCCCGTCAATCACCGCATCAGCCCACACCCACTTCCGGTCCGCCCCAGCCACCGCAAACCGCCGCAGCTTCGCCCCGCCCTCCTCCACCACCGCCGCCCGACCTTCCTTCTTCCCAGCCATCAACCCACCACCGGGATAATCAAAAAACACCCGCGCCTTCCCACCCTCCACCTCCAGCTTCCGGAACAACGGCCCGCTCACCGTCACCCCACTCTTCCCATACACCCCAGCCAGCGCCCACAACGCCAGCCGCTCCCCCACATCCGCCTTGTTCTTCGGGTGAATGTCCTCCGCATCCCCTAAATCAATCGCACTAGCCATCCCCGTGTGCGGAATCGTCAGACACCGACGCTGCACATCGCGGATATACCCCCACTCCCCTCCCGCAGGATTCATGTCAGGCTTCTGCCACGCCGCCAGCTGCACAAAGTAAAACGGCAGCTCCGCATCCCCGAACCACTTCCGCCAGTCCGCCACCATCGCCGCCTTCTTCTCCAGATACAGATTCCCATCCGCATTGTTCTCCCCCTGATACCACAACACCCCCCGCAGCGCCATCGGCACCAATGGCGCAATATGCCCGTGATGCAGCGTCACACACCGCGGCCGGTGCCTCCGCTCCCCAAACGGATACTCCGGAAACTCCGGCGGCATCGGCAGATCCACCCCCCGCTCCTTCGCCGCCCGACTCTCCGCCAGCCACGCCTCCAGCGGCCCCATCGCCTCCCCTAACTCCTTCCGGTACTCCACCAGCGATTCCCTCATCAACCTCGCATACGGCTCCAATGCCGGGGTCTTCAGCAGGGTCTCCTCCGCCATCCACAACTCAATGTTCGTCCCCCCCACCGCATTCGTCAGCAATCCAATCGGCACCCCCGTCTCCGCCTGCACCCGCCGCGCAAAGTAAAACCCCACCGCACTGAAATTCCCCGCCGTCCCCGGCCCGCACACGCTCCAACTCCCCTTCACATCACGCTGCGGCCGACTCGCAAACTGATACTCCGTCCGAAAATGCCGGATCATCGGCAAATCCGCCGCACGAATGTCCTCAGGCACCCCGCAACCCCCAAGCCCCCAGTCCATGTTCGACTGCCCGCTGCACATCCACACATCCCCCAGCAACACATCCTTCACCTCCACCACACTGCTCCCACTCACCCGCAGCGTCTGCCCAACCTTCGACACCGGCTGCGCCCCAAGCCTCACCTCCCACCGCCCATCACCACCAGCCACCGCCTCCCCCTTCTCCTTCCCAAACTCCACCACCACCCGCTCCCCCGGCTCACCCCACCCCCACACCGGCAACACCCGGTCACGCTGCAACACCACATGATCCCCAAACACCGCCGGCAACTTCACCGCCGCTCCCACCGGCCCAGCCAGCAAACCCAGCACCACCATCCCAGCTCTCATGCGCATGTTTCTCATCCCCCCACCATGCACCCACAACCCCCCGCAGCAAGCAAAGTGACAAAGCCTTCCACCCAGTGACCTCCAAATCAGCCTCTCCTTCTGGCCCCGCCAAAGTGGCACGGGCGTCCCGCCTGTGACCTCCAAATCAGCCTCTCCTTCTGGCCCCGCCAAAGTTACACAGGCGTCCCGCCTGCGACCTCCACGAGAACACGCCCCCGTCCCGTAGGGACGACCGGTAACCAGCCGGGGGTGCCGCGAGCCACTCGCGGTACCCCCAGTTCCCAACACCATACCAAAGGACCCCGTTGGGGTCCCCCCCCTCTCCCAGCGCACCGAGTGCACCTGCCACACCCTCGCCCAACACCCCACTCCCCACCCGCACATCTGTCTTACACACAGTTGGTCGGGGGTTCGAATCCCTCTCCGCGCACCATTGCATAACCCACCCTCCCTAAACGGGTTATGCAGACGAAAACTGGCCCGGAATGCCCGGATTCTCGCCCTAACAACCGCCCGTGGTGACAAATTGGTGACAAACTACGTACCCAAGATTGCCACGAAGGCACTTCTTGCTAGGCAATCCGCCCGCTCCCCGGGCTGACCGCCTTCCCGGCACCCCCGTTCCACCACTCGGCAAAATGGTGTCCAATCGGTTTCCCGTCCGCGGCCTCGGATGCCATCTTCAAGTTTCCTCCTCATCCGCCATCCACGGAACCCATGAAGCATCAACGAGTTACCGATCCCCCAGACCCTCCTCCACCCATCCCATGGCCGCCTGCGCCCCGCTCCGCCCGTACAGCTGTTTTCGACACAACTGTACAGCGCATGACCGATCCCGTTCCCTCCGCGCTGCCTGATTCCGGTGCGTCTGTGCAGTGCACAGATGAACTGCTCACCGGTGAATCCTCCCTCCCCACCTCGGCCAAGGTCCGCAAACAGAGTGCCGGCCCCGCGGCCACCGTGAGGCATGGTTCCGCCTCAGTCCCCATCTACCGGATCATTTCCGGCACGCGCACCCGCTTCGCGATTTCGTGGTACCGAGACGGCAAACGCATGCGTCAGGTGTTCCGCACCATCGAGGCGG
>CANHUG010000006.1 GCA_947462995.1 Verrucomicrobiales bacterium
GGAAGTATGATGCGGGGGAGGCGGCGAAGGTGTTAGAGGGACGCCTTGCGGGATTGGCTGCTGGGGAACCGCTGGCGGGGATGCTGCTGGCGAGGCTGAGGTTGTCGAGGGGTGCGGGGGAAGTGGATGAGGCGATGATGCGTCGGGGAGCGGAGAAGTTTCCGGGGCAGGCGCTGGATTGGCTGCGTGTTCCGGGGGAACGACCGGTGCCGCCGACGCGGGAGGCACCGTCGGTGGTGGCTGCGGCGGCGTGGGCGGCGGGATTGGAGAAGGCGGGGTGGCTGAGGGAAGCGGCGGCGTGGTTTGGAGCGGCGGCGGTGCAGGCGAGTGCGGTTCTGACAAATGATCCGGGGGATGGACGGGCGATGCGGGGATTGCATGAGGCGTTGTGCGGGAGGGCGAGGGTACTGGCGTCGGCGGGGGCGGTGGATGAGGCGATGGCGGCGGCGCGCGAGGCTGGTGAGGATTGTGTGCTGGAGACGGCGGTGCGGTTGGAGAAGTGGGGGGTGGTGCGGGAGACGAGCGGGCGGGCGCTGGCGGCATTGTCCGGGCCGTCGCTGGAGAGGATCCGATGGCTGCATGCGGAGACGCTGGGTGCGGCGCGGGAGCGGGATTTGCTGAGGATGTTTCCGAAGCTGGCGGCGATGCGTGGGGCGTACGAGCAGATGCGGGTGACGCCGGAGCTGGCGGATGCGGCGGGATTGGAGGCGGCGGCGAATCTGATCCGGGAGACGGAGGGATGGATTGCGGTGATTCAGGGGCAGCGGGTGCCGGTGTGGCCTGCGGTGGATGCGTTAGTGCCGGCGGTTCGGTTAGTGGCGCTGATGAAGGCGGCGGGCCGGGAGTCGGAGATTCCGGCGGCGTTCAAGGAGGTGGTTCCGGCGGGGTTGCCGGAATGGCGGGCGGCTGCGAAGTGGATGGCGTCGGTGCCGGACGGGATGGTGGCGCGGTGGTCGCGTGGGGAGGGAGACGGGGAGTTGATGCCGGAGGGGAAGATGGGGCCGATGTGGTTGCCGGTGGGTGCGCCGGGATTGCCGGGGATGGAGACGACGGGGCTGAGGGTGGTGATTTTTTTTCTGGGGTACCGGTGTGATCACTGCCTGAAACAGTTGGACATTTTCCGGCTGTGGGAGGCGCGGATTCGGGCGGCGGGGGCGTCGCTGGTGGCGGTGAGTGTGGACAATGAGGAGCGGGTGGCGCGGACGTGGGCCGGGCCGGACCGGACGAAGGAAGAGCCGTATCCGTTTCCGATCCTTGCGGATCCGGAGCTGAGGCAATTCAAGGCGTGGGGAGCGTGGGATGGGTACGGCGGGCGGCCGGTGCACGGGACGTTTGTGACGGATGCGGCGGGGAAGGTGAGGTGGCAGCGGACGGGGACCGAACCGTTTTACGATGCGGGTGCGGTGGTGGCGCTGGTGGAGGCGCTGCGGGTGGAGAAGGGGGGGGAGGCGGGGAAATGAGGAAGTGAGAACGGCGAAAACTTCCGTTGTCATCGCTGGGGTGGTTCCTATAATCCGCCCTCCCGTCCGTCCCGGCCGGAGAGCAGCCTGAGGATTGCCCGGTGGTTGTGAATCGAGGTTTCCGGGGGGTGCGGACAGTCCTTTTTCTCCAATCTGACATGAACATCACCGTCGAAAAACAACAGAACTGCACCGCCAATGTACGCGTGCAGGTGCCCGAGGCCACCCGCAAAGCAGCCCGCGATGCGATTGTCGGGGCCTATGCCCGCGATGCCGCCCTTCCGGGGTTCCGCAAAGGCAAGGTGCCGCGTCCGGTGGTGGAGAAGCGGTTTCATGATGAGATCGAGCGCGAGCTGATTGACCGGCTGGCGAACGATGCACTGGGTGTGGCGGTGAAGCAGGAGAACCTGCGGGTGCTGTCGGTGGGCGGTTACAAGCCGGAGAACGAGACGACGTTCACGCTGAACGTGGTGCTGGCGCCGGAAGTGACGCTGCCGGAATACAAGGGGCTGACGATCCGGGTGCCGTCGTTTGCGGTGACGGACGCGAAGGTGGACGAGGTTCTGAAGCGGCAGCAGGAGAGCCTCGCGACGATCACGGAGGCTGACCGTGCGGTGCAGGACGGGGATTTTCTGAAGATTGACTATACGGCGAAGGCCGGGGACCAGCCGCTGACGGAATTGCTGCCGGAGTCGGAGCATTTCCTTGCGGCCAACACCGGGTATCTGGTGAAGGCGGTGGAGAGCAGCTTCCTGCCGGGTTTTTCTGCGCAACTGGTGGGGATGAAGAAGGGCGAGACGAAGGACGTCACGGTGACGATGCCGACGGAGAACGTGAACGAGGCGGTGGCTGGCAAGGAAGTGGTTTACACGGTGACGGTGCAGGAGGTGAAGGAAGCGATTCTGCCGGAGCTGAACGATGCTTTTGCCGAGCAGGTGATTGCGGGGCAGACGCTGGAAGGGTTGAAGGGGCTGATCCGTCAGCATCTTGAGCGGGAATCGGTGCAGCGGGACGTCGAGCAGAAGCGGATTGCCGCGATGGTGGCGCTGCGCGAGAAGATTGAGTTCGAGCTGCCGGAGGCGGTGGTCAACAATGCGACGCGGGAGCGGGCGCAGCAACTGGTGCGGATGAACATGGAGCGCGGGGTGCCGCAGGACATGATTGTGGAGAATGAGGCGGAGATCATCAAGGCGGCGGCGGATCAGGCCCGGGTGGATGTGAAGGATGAGTTCATCCTGCTGGAGATTGTGGCCCGTGAGAATCTTCAGGCGACGCAGGAGGAAATGGTGAGGCGGGTGACGGCGATTGCGACGAGTTCCCGGACCACGCCGCAGAAGGTGGTCAAGACCCTGCAGAAGAACAACGGGATTGAGAACCTGCGCCACTCGATTGTGCTGGCGAAGGCGCTGGACGTGCTGGTGGCGCATGCGGTGGTCGAGGTGGACGAGAATATGGAGCCGGTGCCGACGGGTGCACCGCAGGACTGATTGCCACGATATTGCAAAGGCGAGAAGCCCGTCCGGTACTGATGCCGGGCGGGCTTTTTTTCCGGGGTGAGGGGAGCGGCCCCGTTTTCCCGGAAGGTTGCCATTTTCCTTGAGCGGGAGGGCAGCCGCCGTTACGGTCGCGCCCCACTCTTCATTGATTTCTCTCCCCCCCGAACATGTCCCAGAAGATCGAATCCAGCCTTGTTGAAAAACGCGTTTTCAAGCCGTCGGCCGCTTTTGCGAAGAAAGCACGAGTCGGATCGATGGCGGAGTACCGGAAGTTGTGGGAGGAGAGTGTGAAGACGCCTGACAAGTTCTGGGCGAGGGAGGCCGGGGAGCTGACGTGGCAGACGAAGTGGACGAAAGTGCTGGAATGGACGGCGCCGTTTGCGAAGTGGTTTACGGGCGGGAAGCTGAACATGGCGGAGAATTGCGTGGACCGGCATGCGGCGAATCCTGCGCGGAAGAACAAAGCGGCGATCATTTTCGAGGGTGAGCCCGGGGACACGCGGACCCTGACATATCTGCAGCTGCAGCGCGAGGTGAGCCGAGCGGCGAACATGCTGAAGGCGAACGGGGTGAAGGCGAAGGACCGGGTGATTATCTATATGCCGATGGTGCCGGAGGCGGTGATTGCGATGCTGGCGTGTGCGCGCATCGGGGCGGTGCACAGTGTGATTTTCGGTGGGTTCAGTGCGAATGCGATTTACGACCGGATTCTGGACAGCGGGGCGACGCATGTGATCACGGCGGATGGTGGCTGGCGGCGGGCGAAGGTGGTGCCGTTGAAGGACAATGTGGACACGGCGCTGGCGATGGGGAAGACGCCGGTGAAGCGGGTGATTGTGCTGAAGCGGACGGCGCAGGAAGTTCACATGACGGTGGGTCGGGATGCGTGGTGGCACGATGAGATGGCGAAGGTTAGTGCGGTATGTCCGGCGGCGGGGTTTGATGCGGAGCATCCCTTGTTCATTCTGTACACGAGCGGGAGCACAGGGAAGCCGAAGGGGATTCTGCACACGACGGGTGGTTATGCGGTGCAGACGTATGCGACGGCGAAGTACATTTTCGATCTGCGGGACGATGACATTTACTGGTGCACGGCGGATGTGGGGTGGATCACGGGGCACAGTTACATTGCGTACGGGCCGCTGCTGAACGGGGCGACGGTGCTGATGTACGAGGGCGCGCCGGACACGCCGCACATGGGGCGGTTCTGGGAGATCATCGAGAAGTACCAGGCGACGATTCTGTATACTGCGCCGACGGCGATCCGGGCGTTCATCAAGTGGGGTGACGAGCATGTGACCAAGTACGATCTGTCGAGCCTAAGGTTGTTAGGGAGTGTGGGTGAGCCGATCAATCCCGAGGCGTGGATGTGGTATCACAAGATGATTGGCGGCGGGCGTTGTCCGATTGTGGACACGTGGTGGCAGACGGAGACGGGGTCGATTCTGATTTCGCCGCTGCCTGGGGCGACGCCAACGAAGCCCGGGACGGCGACCCTGCCGTTCTTCGGGGTGGATGCGGCGATTGTGGACGAGGAAGGGAATGAAGTGGGGCCGAATCAGGGCGGGCGGCTAGTGGTGCGGAAGCCATGGCCGTCGATGCTGCGGACGCTGTGGGGGGACAAGAAGCGTTATGTTGACGTGTACTGGAAGGAGTACAAGAAGCTGGGGTATTATCTGACGGGAGACGGGGCGCGGCGTGACAAGGACGGGAATTTCTGGATTGTGGGGCGACTGGATGACGTGCTGAATGTGTCAGGTCACCGGCTGGGGACGGCGGAGGTGGAGAGTGCGCTGGTGTCGCATCCTTCGGTGGCGGAGGCGGCGGTGGTGGGGCGTCCTGACGAGATCAAGGGACAGGGCGTGGTGGCGTTTGTGACGCTCAAGACTGGGCAGCATGCGAGTGCGGAGCTGACGAAGGCGCTGAAGGCGCATGTGGCGAAGGAGATTGGAGCGATTGCGCGGCCGGACGACATCCGGTTCACGACGGCGTTGCCGAAGACCCGGTCCGGGAAGATCATGCGGCGGCTGCTGAAGGAGATCTGTTCGGGTGGTGAGGTGAAGGGGGACACGACGACGCTGGAGGATTTCAGTGTGGTGGCGTCGCTGGCGGCGAGTACTGGCGGGGACGAGGGCTGACGGAGCGATGGAGTTCGGGCTGCGCCGGGATGGCGGCGCAGCCTGCGGGTATTTGTCAGGATGGCGACGGTGGCTGCGATGCTGCGGGCTGGTGACGAAATCGTTGGAGCGCGTTCGTTGCGGGGGAGGCGGGGTGGGGAATAGAGTGGCGGTGTGAAACCGAACATCACTTTTGTCCTGCCGTTTTTTGCTATGACCGTTGCTGGCCTGCCGATGGCGGCCGCTGCGATCTCCTACACAGCGGAGGGCGAGTTGGTGACGCAGGATTTCAATGCGTTGCCGGCGGTAAACACGCCGCTGTTGGGGACTGGGGTGGTTGGATTTCAGGCGGCATTGCCTGGGGCTACCGAGTGGGAAGTGGCTCGGCGCGGGGGAACGGCGGTGACGGACACGGCGATCAACGTGGCTTACGCGACGGGCGGGCGATTTTACTCGGCGGGTTCGGATGTGTCTGACCGCGCGGTGGCGGCGCTGGGGTCCGGGGCTTTTTTTGGAGCCGTCGGGACGTCGCTGGTGAACAACAGCGGGGTGACGCTGACATCGTTCACGGTGAGTTACGCGCATGAGATCTGGGCGGTGCAGGGGACGACGACGCAGAATGCGACGGAGGACAGGATGGCATTTGCCTATGGGTTTTCTGGTGGGGCGGCCACGGCGGGGAATTACCTGACGAGTTCGTCGTTGATTGCGCTGGCGGATCTTGATGCGGTGAGTCCGGCGAGCAACATCGTGTTAGGCGCGGTGAGCGGTGAGAATCCGAACCGGCAGCGGGACGGCAACAGTGCGGGGTTCCGGACGGTGAAGACGGCGACGGTGAGCGGGATTTCGTGGGAGCCGGGGCAGAGCCTGTATCTGCGCTGGAGCGACACTGATTCGTCGGGGTTCGATGCGACGCAGGGGATTGATGATTTTGCGTTTTCGGCGGTGGTGCCGGAGCCATCGGTGTGGATTTCGCTGATGGTGGGAGCTGCGGCCGTGCTGCTGCCGCGCCGTCGGTGGTGAGATGGCGACGAGTGAATAATTTCCTGACATGAAGACTGATTTTTGTGCCGCTGGGCTGACAGCGGCGGTTCTGGTGGCGTGTGTGGTTTCTGCGGCGGCGCAGATTTCGTTTACGGGGAGCCATGCGGAGGGATTCGACACGCTTCCGGCGGTTGGGTCGCAGAGCCTTGCGGGCACTGGGACGTTAGGTTTGCAGGTGGCGGTTCCGGGTTTGCCGGGATGGCAGGCGGCGCGGATCACGGGGACGGGCACGTCGAACGTGACGATCCAGACGGCGCAGCTGACGGGAGGCCGGTTGTATTCGTATGGATCCAGCGGGGTGGCGGAGCGGGCGCTGGGGGCGCTGGGATCCGGGACAGCGGCGATGGGATTTGGCACGGCGCTGGTGAATAACACCGGGAAGGTGGTCACGGCGCTGCACATTGAGTTCTGGCGGGAGACGTGGATGCTGCAGAGTACGACGACGGCGAATCAGTACACGAACCGGCTGGCATTTTCGTGGGGTGTGGCCGGGCCTGAGTTGACGGAGACGACTTTTCTGAGCAGCCCGCTGATGATGGCGGTGCCGGATCTTGATGCGGTGGCGCCGGGGGAATTGACGCTGACGCTGGTGGTTGATGGCGACAATCCGGCGCGGCAGCGGGATGGCAATGCGGCCGAGTTCCGGAGCAAGGTGAGCGGCGACCTAACGGGTCTCGACTGGCAGCCGGGTGCGGTGCTGTTTCTGCGCTGGAATGACCGGGACGATGGCGGTTTCGATGCGGGTGTGGGGATTGATGATCTGAAGATCACGATACCGGGGCCTCCGGCTCCGCCTTCCCTGACGATTGCGCCGGTGCCATCGGATCGGGTGCGGTTGTCATGGGACACGGTGCCTGGGCGGTTTTACGAGTTGCAGCGGAGTCGGGATCTGACGGTGTGGCCTGCGGAGGGCGGGGTGCCGTTTGAGGCGGCGGGTCGGGCGCTGGGATTTGTGGATGATACTGGCGAGCGCGGGTTTTACCGGGTGGTGCAGCGGGAAGCGGCACCGGTGGCTGCGCCGCTGCTGGACGGGCAGGTTGAGGCGTTGTTCAGCGTGATTGGTCCGGATGGGACGACGGCGGATACGGTGCTTGAAGGCCGGTTGCTGGAATTGCTGGCGAAGGCGAAGCCCGGGTCGACGGTGAGGGCGGCGGTGTACACATGGGATCGGATGAGTATGGCGGATGCGTTTGTGGCGGCGCAGGCGCGCGGGGTGGATGTGCGGGTGATTTCCGGTGGTGATTTTCCGGCGGTGCAGAGCCTTGTGGAACGACTGCCGGCCGGGCATGTGATTGCCTGCCGGAATGCTTTGGGAGAGGTGATGGGTGCGATGGGCGGACGCATCAATCATAACAAGTTTTTCCTGTTCTCGGATGTGACGGGGGACGGGACGAAGGTGACGGTGCAATCGTCTGCGAACCTGACGGAGTTCCAGCTGACGCGGAACAACAACATGGTGATCCTGCGGGGGAGGCCTGAGGTTTACGACGCGTACCTGCGCTATTGGAATGATATGTCGCTGTGCGTGGCGGAGCCGGATTATTACCGGGTGAGCGGCCAGACGGCACCGGTGGGACTGTATTGTTTTCCGAGGGCGACGGCGGATGCGGGGACTGGCAGTGGTGATCCTGTGGTGGAGGCGCTGGATGGGTTGGATGCGAATGCGGGTGGCTCGATCAGGGTGGCGATGGCGACGTGGTCGAATCCGAGGAGTGCGATTGCGCGGAAGCTGGTGGCGCTGCACGGAGCGGGCATGGATGTGGCGGTGCTGGTGAATCCAGCGGAGGCCGGGTCGGAGATTCTGGCGCTGCTGGAGGGTGCAGGGATTCCGGTGCGGCGGTATGCTCCATTGCATTCCAAGTATCTGCTGATGGATGGCGTGTGGCGGAGTGCGCAGCGGAAGGTGGTGCTGACGGGATCGCAGAATTTCACGGGCCCGGCTCTGACTGGGAATGATGAGACGATGCTGCGGATTGAGAGCGAGGCGATTCATGCGCGGTTTATGGCGGATTGGAATGCGATGGCGGCGCATCCACTGGCGCAGTGATGTTCTGAATCACGGGCGGCGGGATGGGAGTGGCGGGCGTAGGTAAGGGGGATGTTGAAACCCCTGCGACGCCTGCTGCTGGTTTTTGGTGATCAATTGAATGCCGATGCCTCCGTGTTTGACGGGGCGGATCGGGATTGCGATGTGGTGTGGATGGCGGAGGCGTCGTCGGAGGCGACGGTGGTGTGGTCGCACCGGCAGCGGATTGTGTTGTTTCTGGCGGCGATGAGGCATTTCCGGGATCGACTGCGGGCGGATGGCTGGACGGTGGAGTACACGGCGCTGGATGAGCCTGACCATCCGGGGACGTTAGGAGGAGTGCTGGCGGCGTTTCTGGAGGAGCGGCGGGTTTCGGAGGTTTGGTGTACGCACCCCGGGGAATACCGGATTCTGCGGGGAGTGGAACAGGTGTGCCGACGCGCGGGAGTGCCGCTGACGATTTGTGAGGACCGACGGTTTTTCTGCAGCCTGGAGGCGTTCCGGAAGCATGCGGCGGGGCGCAAGGAACTACGGATGGAGTATTTTTATCGCGAGATGCGGCGGCGTTTTGGGATTCTGATGGATGATGGCAAGCCGGCGGGTGGGGAATGGAATTACGACGAGGAGAACCGCGGGAGTTTCGGGCGAAAGGGGCCGGAGGACGTGCCGGTGCCGGTGATGTTTCCGCCGGATGCGGTGACGCGTGAGGTGATTGAGCTGGTGGCGTCGCGGTTTCCGGATCATCCGGGGAGTCTGGAGACGTTCGGGTGGCCGGTGACGCGGGAGGATGCGCTGCGGGCGCTGGAGGGATTTGTGAGCGGGCGGCTAGGCGGGTTCGGGCGATGGCAGGACGCGATGTGGCCGGGCGAGCCGTGGTTGTGGCATTCGCTGCTGTCGTCGTCATTGAACATTGGATTGCTGGTGGCGGCGGAGGTGGTGGCGGCGGCGGAGAAGGCGTGGCGGGATGGGCGGGCTCCGCTGGCGGCGGTGGAGGGATTCGTCCGCCAGATTCTGGGGTGGCGGGAGTATGTGCGGGGGATCTACTGGATGAACATGCCGGGTTATGAGGAGCGAAATGCGCTAGGGGCGAGCGAGCCGCTGCCGGGGTTCTACTGGACTGGGGAGACCCCGTATGCCTGCCTGCGGGATGCGCTGGGGCAGACCCTGCGGTACGGGTATGCGCACCATATTCAGCGGCTGATGGTGACGGGGCTGTATGCGCTGCTGGTCGGGGTGAATCCGCGGCGGCTGCACGAGTGGTATCTGGCGGTTTATGTAGATGCGGTGGAGTGGGTGGAGATGCCTAACACGATCGGGATGTCGCAGTATGCGGATGGCGGGCTGATGGCATCGAAGCCGTACATTGCGTCGGGGAAGTACATTCAGCGGATGAGCGGGTACTGTCAGCGGTGTCCGAAGAATCCTGCGCTGTCGACCGGGCCGGAGGCATGTCCGTTTACGACGCTGTACTGGGATTTCATGATGCGGCATGAGAAGGTGCTGCGGGCCAATCCGCGGGCGGCGATGCAGGTGCGGCAGCTGGAGCGGCTGGATGATGCGGCGCGGGCGGCGATCCGTGAGGCGGCGGCGGGAGTGCGGCGTGATCCGGCGGGGACTGGAGCGGGGAGATCCGGCAGTCCGTGATTGCGCGATGATGGTGAGGCGGGCAGGTTATGGGCATGTCTGCTGAAGCGCCGCCTTTGCCTGTGAGTTCGTCCGGAGGAGTCCGTCCGCTGAAGGATTTTGGAGACTGGATGAGTCCGATGCTGGTGAAGGAGCTGCGGATGGGGCTGAAGTCGCCGTTTTTTGTTTGGGGGCTGTTGGGGGTGCAGCTGCTGCTGGCGCTGCTGAGCCTGATGTTTGCGGGGAAGGGAGGGGGCGAGGACATGGGGATTGTTTTCTGGTGGTGTCTGGCGGGTCCGGTGTGTCTGCTGCTACCGTTGAGGTTGTCGGCGGCGCTGCGCGAGGAAATGGGTGGGAACACGATGGATACGCTGGTGCTGACGCGGCTGAGCGGCTGGCGGATTGTGCTAGGCAAGTGGGTTGCGACGGCGGCGCTGCAGGTGCTGATGGCGCTGACGGTGCTTCCCTATCTGATTTTGCGGTATTTTGCGGGCGGGATTGATGTGGTGCAGGAGATCGCGTGGCTGGGGTTGTTCCTGCTGCTGGGGCTGACGGCGTCGGCGGTGCTGCTGGGGTTGTCGTTTCTGAAGTATTTCCTGCTGAGGGCGGCGGTGCTGCTGGCGGTGCTGCTGCCGACGTTTGTGGTGTGTGGTGGGTCGATATTCCAGATTGCGGAGCAGCGGTACGGGATTGAATCGCTGCATGACGATATCGGGACGGCTGGGGTCTGGTACTGTGTGGTGCTGCTGGTGTGGGCGATTTTCTTTTTTCTGGATCTGGGAGCTTCGCAGCTGGCTCCTGATTCGGAGAATCGGGCGACGCCGCGGCGATTGGCGGCGATGGTGATGGTGCCGGTGGCGACGGTATTGGCTGTGTATTCGAAAGAGAATGATATCCGGGAGGCGGGTGGATTTGTTGCGGTTGGGGCGGCGCTGCTGACGGTGGTGCAGGCGATGAGCGAGCAACCTGCGCATTTGAGGCCGCTGGTGTTGCCGTTTGCGAGGCGTGGGTTTTTCGGGCGGCTGGCGGGACGAGTGCTGCTGCCGGGATGGCACACGGGTTTGATTTACGCGACGCTGTGGGTCCTTGCGGCGATGGGAGTGATGGCGGTGTATGTGGCGTACAATGGCAGTCGGAACCCTGTCAGTCTGCGGATCGAGGTACTGATGATGGCGACCGTGTGCTGTGGTGCGCTGGGGTTCTTCGTTTTCCCGATCGCGCTGGCGGGGATTTTCCGGAAGCTGGCGTCGTGGAATTTCTGGTGGTGGCTGGCGGCGACGGCGATGGGGGCGGTGGTTTCTGGGATTGTGCTGGCGCTGTGGGTGCCGTTTCCGTCGAAGGGGATGATGCTATTGTCGATGTTGTGGCCGGGAGGCGCGATTGCTGCGCCGGAGTTGGCGTCAGAGATGGGCGATGCGCAGCTCGAGAGCGATGGGTATTACCCCCGCGGGTGGTACGAGCTGAGACAGGGAATGGTGCTTGAGCTGATGACGGCGGTGCTTTCTGTGGCGCTGATTTCTGCGGTGATCTGGTGGCTGGTGGCGCTGTGGTTCGGGCGGCGGGAGTTTGGGAAGCTGCGGGCAGTGGAGCGGGAGATTGCGGCGGTTAGGGAAGGGGAAGCGCCAGTTCGGCCCTGAAGAAGGCGCGGGTGCTGCTGCCGGCTGGGGGTTGGACGGTGGTGTTCTGGGAGGCGGCGGATGGGGACATGAGGCCGCCGCCGGGGACGGGTGTCCATGGGAGGATGCCGTCGGTCCATGCGAGGCGGTAGGGGCGGCCCGGTTGGCCGTTAGCGGTGAATCCGAGACGACCGTCCGGGAGAGGCTGGAGCGAGAGGGCGAAGGTGCCGGAGGTGCGGTCGAGCGGGAGGGTGCCGCCGAGGTACTCGGTGTAATTGCTGAGACCGTCGCCGTCAGGATCGGCGGTGCGGTCATTGGTGTTAGGATTGGTGCCGTTGGAGGATTCCCAGCTATCGGGCATGCCGTCGAGGTCGGAGTCGGCGGGTGCTGGAGCTGCGGCGATGGTGGAGCTGAGGGCGCTGCGCCCGCCGCCGATGGCGGAGATCTGGAGATTACCGGCGGTGCTGAGCGTGATCCAGCCGGTGAATTCGCCATTGGTGAGCGTGATAGTGGCTGGGGTGACGGCGAGAGGTGTGGAGGTTTGCCATGGGAGGGGGAGCGAGGGGTTTGGAGATCCCCATGTGCCGTTGGCGGGGGCGATGACTTCCCAGTCGGCGATGCTGTCTGTGTCTCCGGTGCCTTTTCGTTGTGCGGCCTGATTATTGAGGGCGGGAAGAGCGGATCCTTTCCAGATGGAGCTGACGGCGATGGATTTCTGGCCGATGACGATGGTGCCGCTGAGGAGGTCAGCGTCGGAGTGGGCCCATGTGATGAAGTCGACGGGGTTGTTAGCGGCGTCGACGATGAGGGCCCATGCCCGGCTGTTGGTGGCCCAGAGGAAGTCGCCGCCGAAGAAGACGCCGGGAAGGCTGCTGCTAGTGGTGTCGAGGACGAGGATGGTCTGTCCGGGTGTGAGGGTTGCGGGGAGACTCCACTGGACGTTGAAGTAGGACGAGATTGCCTGATTGTTGTGACAGACGAAGACGCGCCAGCCTGCGGTGCTGATGGTGCGGTTGGTGACGTTGGTGATTTCGAAGCGGTCGGGGTTGAGTTCGGAGACCTCGCTGAAGACGATGCTGGAGGATGATGCGCCGGGGGCGGATGCGCTGAGGGCGAGAGAGCCCTGTTCGGCGAGAGCCTGACGTCCTTTGGAGTCGCGTGCGGTGATGCGAACGGGGAAGGGGAATCCGGCGAATGCGGCGCTGGGTGTGTAGTCCCATTGGAGAGACTCGGCGGGGCCGGATCCTGTGACGGTGAGTGTGAGGGTTCTGGTGTCGGTGCCGCCGGAGTTTTCTGCGGAGATCTGGAGGGGCCATGTGCCGGCTGCGCCGGTGGTGCCGGTGATGAGACCGGTGGTGGGATTGAGGCTGAGCCATGAGGGGAGGCCCTGGGCTCCGAATGCGGTCGGGCTGCGGGAGGCGGTGATCTGATAGGAAAAGGCGTCTCCAGTGATGCTGGCGGTGGTGAGCGGGCTGGTGATGGAGGGCGGGCCAGCGCTGCCGGGAGAGCCATCGGGTTGGGATGAAGCGGACCATGTGGAGCGCTGGTCCCAGTCGCGCGCGGCGGTGGCACCGGCATCAACGGTGGTGAGCGAGTGTCCGGCGGTGGCGGCGAGTGGTTCCCATGCTGGTTCGTAGCGGAACGAGAGGATGGCGGCGCGCCACGGGAGGGGGAGAGTTAGGGTGACGGTTTCGCCGCTGTTGTCGAGGGATCCGGTGAACTGGCCGGGAGCGAGGAGAGTGGCGGCGGATGGCCAGTGAGCGGCGAAGATGTCGCGATTGCGGCTGACGACGATGAAGCGGCCGGCGGCGAGCGAGGTTCCTGCAGGGAAGGTGTAGTCGATGCCGCCGGTGAAGCGGACGCCTGAGAGGTCGATGGAGGTAGCGCCGGTGTTCAGGAGTTCGACGAATTCGAAATCGCTGCCGCCTGCGGGGCGGAAGAGGAGTTCGGTGATGCGGAGCTGGTTGACGAGGGCGGTGATGGTGGCGGATGGCGCGGTGTTGGCGATGCCTGGGGTTGGCAGGGTGAAGTCGGCCCATGGGATACCGCTGTCCGGGGTGCGGCCGGTGGCGGTGTCCGGGTTCTGGCCGGTGAGGTCGATGCGGTCGATGAGCGTGCCGTTCTGGCCGGTGAGGGCGAGCCAGCCGAAGTTGGCGTCGAGACGGAAGGGGAGATCGGAGGGTTTGGCGGGATCGGCGCTGTTGCCGACGGGGCGGAGAAGAGTGTAGCCGTTAGGTGGTGCGAAGCTGAGGGCTGGGAGGGTGTGTTTGGACGGAGCGTTGATGAAGTCGTCGGTGAGCCGGAGGCCGCCCATGGGGATGGGGCGGGCGGTGGCATTGTGGAGTTCGACGAATTCCGATGGGAGGCGGAAGTCCGGGGCTGCGAACCATTCGTTGATGCGGAGGTCGCGGGGGAGGCCGAGGAGGACTGGGGAGCTGTTAGTTTGTCCGATGGAAGGGGAGGTGAGGGCCCATGTGGCACTGTCGGGACCGGTGCGGCTGAGGCTGAAGTCGGCAGGCTGGGGGCCGAAGGGGAGGGTGTCGAGGAGGGTTGCGGCGTTGTTGTGGAAGTAGACGATTTCGCCGCCTTCATCGAGGGCGAAGCCGGTGTGGAGGCCGGGGGCGTTGAAGTCGCTGTCAGCGTAGACGATGAGGAGGGCATCCGGGGCGAGGGTGGTGCCGGCCGGGAAGGTGAATTTGGTGCGGATGGAGGGGTCGTCTGTCAGGGTGAAGCCGCTGAGGTCGACGGGTGCGGCGGAGGCGTTACGGATTTCGATGACGTCGGGGAAGGTGGTGCCGTTGGCGTGCGCGGCGGTGTTGGAGGCGAGGATTTCGTTGAGGATGGCTCCGGTGCGCGGCTGGGTGAGGGTGGAGGTGGCGGTAGGGGCGGCTGGGGTGACGGCGGGGCTGCCGATGATCGCGAGCAGGTGTGACTGGCGTGCAGTCATGAAGGTTTTGAGGACGCCGCGCATGGCGGACGGGACCCAACCGGTGAGGTGATTGTCGATGAAGGCGTGGGCTGGCGGCACTGGGGCGGATGCGGTATCGGCATTGAAGACAGAGCCGAGGAGGACGCGGATGGTGCTGTGGTAGAGGGCGCGGAAGCCTGGATGGCCGGTGGTGGTGGAGTTGCCGAGGAGGGGCAGGAGCGGTTTGAAGATGGAGCTTTCGGCGGTGGCGTCGTAGAGACCGCGGGCATTGGCGGCGAGAGCGCTGTCTCCCTGACCGAGGATGGTATCGAGGTCGTGGGGTACGAGATTGAGGCGTCGCCGACCGGCGTTATCGGGCGCGAAGTAGATGGCGTAGTCGTCGTCCTGGCCGTTGGAGATATTGGTTTCGTTAGACTGCAGGATGGTCATCATGGCGAACCAGCGGGCCCACTGGTTGGTTTCCGCGACGGCGTCGAGGTTGTCGAGATCGTCGTCGGTGAATGGAGCGCCGGTCCATGTGCCGGTGTCGGCGTCGTTGAGGGATTCGCCATTGAAGTAGGGAGCGGCGGCGGTCTGCCATGCGAGGAAGAAGCTGGTGAGGTCGCTCCAGTCGTTGGCGGCTGAGTTGTTTTGTTTTGACCAGCCGTCGAGGAGACCGTCGGGAGTGGAGGGAGCTGGCTGGGTGGCGCGCCAGAATTCGTCAGGGCGGCCCTTTTTGTAGAAGTTGCCGCCGGAGGCATTGGGCCACTGGCGATCGGTCATGGCGCTGTTGTTTTCCTCCATGCGGACCCATTTGCCGTAGTCCTGAGCGCTGGTGGTGCCGCTGGTTTGTTCGACGCCGTTGCGGCGGAGTTCGACGGGCAGGACGTCGAAGGATGCGAGGCCTGCGGCGCGGAACATTTTCATGCCGAGGAACTGGAGCCACGGGTATTTGGGATTGAGATTGAAGGAGGTGATGCCGTCCCACGGGTTGTCGTTGGGGAGCGAGATGCGGAGCGGTTTGAATTGATAGTTGCGGCTGCTGTTGCCGCGGATCCGCATGGACGACCGGTAGCGCACGGTGTGGTTGCCGGATTGGGAGGCGATCAGGGTGGCATTGAACTGGCGGTCGCTGGAAGGGTTGCCGGAGGCGGTGCTTTCGAAGGCGGCGTTTTCTGTGGCTGTCAGGATGAGGCGGTAGAACGAGTCGGTGGGGCCGGGAGCTTCGCTGTCGACGAGGAACTGGCAGTTTGCATGCTGGGCGCCGTCGGCGGGGGCTGGCCATGTTCTGGCGGCGGTTCCGTCTCCGGCCTGGATGTAGAATTCGGCGATGGATTTGTCAGGGAGGCCGGGGATGGCAGCCGTCCATGTGCCGCTGCTGTCCGAGGTCATGGGGACGGCGAGGAACGGGCCTGGTGAGGTGGTGGTGGCGTTGCGCCAGAAGAGGGTGGCGATGATGGAGGCCGGTGATTCGTCATCCAGCGCGCAGGTGATGGTGACGGACTGGCCGGGAGCGGGTATTTCCGGGCGGTGGCGGACACTGCTGACGAGAGGGGCGACGTTGTCGGCGCGGACGCTATTGACGGCACCGGGGGTGGCACCGGTGGAGGCGGTGCCGGGGAGCCAGTTCTGGCCGTTGTTGTTGGAGTGGAGTGGATTGATGAGTTCCAGCGAGGCTCCGCCGCCGCTGGCGGCGGTGACCCAGTCCCAGCCATTGAAGGTGGATTCGCGGACGCGCTGGGCCCAATCGCCCTCACTGGCGTACGTGACTTCGTCGACAGTCACAAGAGATCCGGCGGTAGTGCCCGGCATGGAGAGCCGGATGCGTTCACCGTTGTTGGCGAGGCCGGTGCCCGGGAGCCACGGGCCGAGGATACCGGTGACGCTCCACTGGGTGGAGACGGCGGTTGGATTGGCGGCGATGACAAGATAACCGTTAGCTGGCAGGATGGTGCCGGAGGGGATGGTGTAACTGATGCCGCTGGTGAAGCTCCAGCCGCCGATGGCTGCCGGGGTGTTAGCGGTGTTGTGGAGTTCGATGAATTCGAGAGAGGTGTTTTCGGGGAATGCGGTGCCGGGGCGGTAATTGATTTCGTTGATGACGACGGCGGCGGTCGCGGTAAACGGGAGGAGCAGGCCGATGGCACAGGCCATGGCGATGGCGGGAGGATTCATGGGAGATGGGGGCGCAAGCGGGGGAATTCCGCAGCAGCGTAGCGGGCGCGCGCCCGGGGGTCAATGATTCCCGAGCGGGCGGGATTCAGGCTTTTCCTTTACGTTTGGGCCGGTGTTCCGCGCGGTAATGTCCGGGGGGGCGGCCGGTCTTGTTTTTGAAGACAGCGGAGAGGTATTCCACGTAGCGGAAGCCGGTACGGTCTGCGATTTCGGAAAGCGGCAGGTCGGTTTCTGCGAGGAGTTCCTTGACGCGCCGCAACTGGACGCGTGTGATTTCGTCGTGGGGGCTGCGGCCGAGGAGGCGTTTGAAGCGGGTTTCGAGAAGGCGTCGCGAGAGGGCTGCGTGTGTGACGACATCGTCCACGCAGATGCCTTCGCAGGCGTGTTCCCGGATGTAGCGGACGGCTTTGGCGACATTGAGGTCTTCGACGGCGAGGACATCGGTGCTTTGCCGCGTGGCGATTCCTGTTGGCGGGATGTGGCGCGCGGCGATTCCGGGATCGTCGCCTGCCATGAGTTTTTCGAGCACGGCGGCGGCTTCATAACCGGTGCGCCGAGCGTTGGGCATCACGCTGGACAGGGGCGGGAAGGCGAGAGAGCAGAGGAGTTCATCGTTGTCGATGCCGAGCACGGCGACTTCGTCTGGGACATGGATAGAGAAGCGGCGGCAGGCATCGAGTACCTCGCGGCCGAGGATGTCATAACAAGTGAACACGGCGAGAGGACGCGGCTGGCTGAGGAGCCATTGGCCGAGGGCTTCGAGGCCGGCATCTTCATCGTCGCCGCGGGTGCCGGACGCGGGTTCGTAGCGAGCGAGGGTGTGGCCGGCCTCTTTGAGGGCGGATTCGTAGGCGTCGCCGCGCAGGCGGGACCAGACGAATCTCGGGTCGCCGCACCATGCGAAGTGGCGGAAGCCGCGTTCGATGAAATGATCGGTGGCCATGCGGCCGACGGCGGCCTCGTCGATTTCGAGCATGGGGAGTTCCGGCAGGAGCCTTCCGGCGCTGAGGTCGACTGCGGGGATGCCCAGTGCGGCGATGGCGCGGGCGATGGCTGGGTTTTCGATGCGGGCGATGATGCCGTCGCCCTTCCATTTTTTCAGCCAGCGTGGTGGTTGGTCGCCACGACTCTGCTCATCGAGATACACTGACCATGGTCGGTGTTCCCGGATGTACGCTTGGATCCCTCCGAGGAGCCCGCGCGCGTAGGCGTTCGAGGTCTCGATGAGCAGTGCGACTTTGGGGAAGGCAGGCATCTGGAGGCGCGCCGCCCTGAGCTGTCAGGATGACAGCGTGAAGGCCGGCAGCTTGACGATCTGGCCGCCCTTGAGTGCGGATTCGTGGGCGCAGAGGCCGACGCAGGTCCAGTTTGCCGATTGACGGGCATTTGGGAACGGATCGCGGTCGTCGACGAGCGCGCTGATGATTTCGTGGGCGAGGTGCGGGTGGCTGCCGCCGTGGCCGGCGCCCTGGACGAAGCTGAGGTGTGATTTTTTGCCGAGATCGTAGACGCCTTTGGTGGTGAACGGCTGGATGGCTTTAGGGAGGCGCTTGGCGTAGTCCGGGGCCTTGACCTGTTTGGGGATTTTGTGTTCCGGGAGCTTGGCGCGATGCATCACGAGGGGTTCGTGTTCGACGAGCGGCCATTCGACGGAGACTTTGTCGCCGTAGACGTCGATGCTTTCGCGGTACTGGCGAGCTGTGTCGAAGAGACTGCGGATGATGCGTGCGGAGAGGTCGCTATTGCGGAACTTGATGTGGGCGGTTTCGACGGCGAAGGGACTGCCGTAGTGCTGCTGGAGTTCTTCGCGGACGGTGCCGGATCCGAAGCAGCTGACGTATTCAGCGTCGGCTTCGGCGAGACCGGCGACTGGGCCGACGCAGTGGGTGGCGTACCACATGGGTGGCAGACCGGGCCAGTAATTTGGCCAGCCGTCCATGTCCTGCTGGTGGGAGGCCTGGACGAACTGGAGCTTTCCGAGGATTCCTTTGTCCTTGAGTTCCTTCATGTAGAGGTACTCGCGGGCGTAGACGACGGTTTCCGCCATCATGTATTTCAGGCCGGTCTTTTTGACGAGGTCGACGATCTGTTTGCATTCGTCGATGCTGGTCGCCATGGGAACGGTGCAGGCGACGTGTTTTCCGGCCTTGAGGGCGGCGATGGACTGCCAGCCGTGGTCCGGAATGGGAGAGTTGATGTGGACCAGATCGATGTCTGGATCCTTGAGCATTTCGGCGAAGTCTGTGTAGCGTTTTTCGATTCCAAAGGCGTCGCCGATGGCGTCGAGTTTGGCTTGGGTGCGCTGGCAGATGGCGTACATGTTCGCCTTCGGGTGGCGCAGATAAATCGGGATGAATTCGGCACCGAATCCGAGGCCGACGATGGCCACATTCACTTTCTGATAGGTTTTTTTGGCTTTGGCTGGCATGGGAGGACTTGGGTGAGAGGGGGAGGGAATGAGGATTTGCGCTGAATCTGGCGCTTTCTGATGAAGGAAACCAGTAATTCTTGCGCTTTTCGCATGAGAAAAAACACGGGCTCCGGTGCGACGCTGCACGGGAGCCCGGGGCGAATGAGGGAGATCGGGGTTGGATCAGCGGCCGCTTGCGGGTTTCGGCGGAGACTTCGGAGCGGCTTTTTTGCGGGGTGCGCGTTTGATTTCGACTGGTCCGAGTTCGCGCTTCATGATGGCGAAGAGTCGCTGGAGTTCGAGCTTCTTGGAGGCGGGGATTTCGTTCCAGTGGGTGTCGGTGAGGGCACCTTCGATGGCGTAGGCGGCGACCACGGAAACGGGATGTCCGACTTGGAGCATGCGGCGGCAGACTTCGATGGCACCGAGTTTCGCCAGTTCCGACTTTGTTTTGACTCCGGCATCGAGAAGCCACTGGGCGGTTTTCTCCCCGAGATTCTTCAAGGCGGCAAGCTGGCGGAGGCTGGTTTCGGCGTCTGGCATAGCCTGTGACTATATGTCGCCTTTTCGCATTTGTCAGCGAATCAATCGCAAACGTTGGAAAAAAAATTCCCGGCACATGCAGTGGCCTGGCACGGCGCATGCTGATCCACCCCATCTGCCGGTTCCGGACACTGCCGGACGGCCTTACAGCAACCAACCACCCATCATTCATGAAGAAGATCGAAGCGATAATTAAACCCTTCAAATTGGAGGACCTGAAGGAAGCGCTCCACGAGATTGGGATCGAAGGCATGACGGTCACCGAGGTCAAGGGATTCGGGCGTCAGAAGGGCCATACTGAGATTTACCGGGGCAGCGAGTACACGGTCGATTTTCTTCCCAAGATCAAAGTGGAGGTGGTGACCTCTGACGATCGCGTCGCCGGTGCGGTCGACGCCATCGTGAAGGCTGCCCGGACCGGCAAGATCGGCGACGGCAAGGTGTTCATTTCCCCGGTCGAATCTGCGGTGCGGATCCGGACCCAGGAGCGTGACGAGGCAGCGGTCTGAACCTGACAAACCAAGGAAAACTTCAAATCAATCCATGAAATCGATTTTCCGACTTCTCACTCTAGTGGCGTGCGCCCAATTCGGCACGCTGGTGACGCACGCGCAGGACGCAGCGCCCGCGGAAGCAACCCCGGCAGCGGCCGAGGTGGCTCCTGCTGCGGCGGAGGCTGCGCCTGCTGCTCCTGAAGCTGCCCCGGCAGCCGCACCTGCTGCGGAACCGACGGCTTTTGAAAAGGATGTCACGGCGTATTTCGACAACGTAGCGGCTACCGGACCACTGGCTGGAAAGCCCGGTCCTGGTCACAACGCCTTCATCATGATCTGTGCGGCGCTGGTGCTCTTCATGACACTGCCGGGTCTGGCCCTGTTCTACGGTGGTCTTGTGCGTTCGAAGAACATCCTGTCCGTGATGGCCCAGTGTCTCATGATCGCCGGGCTGGTGACGATCCTGTGGTTCGCCTGCGGTTACTCGCTGGTGTTCGGTGAGCACCCTGCCGAGGGCGCTCCGAAGTGGGCGGGTTATCTCGGTTCGATGAAGTACGCCTTCCTTGACGGGGTGGGCGGTGCGCCGAATGCGAACTACACGGGGTGGCCATCGCATGCGGCGTTTTCGATGTACCAGCTGATGTTTGCGATCATCACACCGGCGCTGATCATCGGCGCGATTGCCGAGCGGATGAAGTTCGCGGCGATCATCACCTTTGTCGGTGCGTGGATGTTCCTCGTGTATTTCCCGATGGCCCACATGGTCTGGGGTTTTGACGGGAAGTTCAACGGCGTCTGGAACGGTGGCGCTTCGACCCCGGGGATTGACTTCGCCGGTGGTACGGTGGTGCACATGACCTCTGGATGGTCGGCGCTGGTGCTCTGCCTCATTCTGGGCAAGCGCAAAGGATTCGGCAAACAGCCGATGGCTCCGCACAGCATGGTGCTCTGTATGGTCGGCACAGGGATGCTCTGGGTTGGCTGGTATGGTTTCAATGCCGGTTCTGCCCTCGCTGCTGATGGCCTCGCTGCCACGGCGTTCATGACGACGACGATTGCTGCGGCGGTGGCCTGCTTTGTGTGGGGTGTGCTTGAGGGGATTACCCGCGGGAAGGTTTCCGTCCTTGGGCTCTGTTCGGGTGCGGTTGCTGGACTCGTGGTGATCACGCCAGCAGCGGGCTTCGTGACCGCCAAGTCTGCCTTCATCATGGGTGTGCTGGCCGGCATTGTGCCGTTCTTCGCGTGCACCAAGCTGAAGACCCTGATTGGCTATGACGACTCGCTCGACACCTTCGGTGTGCACGGTGTCGGCGGCACGCTCGGTGCGATCCTCACGGCGGTGTTTGCGGACAGCAAAGTGAATCCAAACCTTATCTCGGATGCCTATGCCAAAGTGAACGGTCTCGCGAAGTTCTTCGGTGAGGACGGCAAGGCGAGTTCCGGGTTGCTGGTGAACCACCTGATCATCTGCGCGGCCACGATTGTGCTGTCCGTGGTGGTCACGGTAGTCCTTGCCTATGCGATCAAGTTCACGATCGGGCTGCGGGCCAGTGAAGAAACGGAAACGCAGGGTCTGGACGTTGCCGAGCACGGCGAAGAAGGATACCACGGGGCCTGACCTCGGGTGGTGTCCCGCATATAATTCGGGGGTTGCTGCAAAACGCTGTGCCCGGGTCCGGTGAGTAACCGGCCCGGGCACAGTCACGTCGATGAACGGGCGTGACAGGGCTGTGGGGAGGCGCTATGGGGTTTGTTCCATGCGTCCGATTTTTTTGCTGAAAGTCTTTTTGTGCACGATTGCGTTTGCGGTGAGTGCTCCGTTCACCCGGGCGGATCTTGCGGCCTATCTTGCGAAGCCTGAGCCTGCATATAAATGGAGTGAAGTGTCACGGTCGGCGCTGGGTGACTGCGAGGTGCGGCTGCTAAAGCTGGTTTCGCAGGAATGGCAGGGCATCACGTGGGATCATGATTTGGTGGTGATCAGGCCATCCGGTGTGCCATTTACCGGGAAGTTGTTTCTCATGAACAATGGCGGGACGGCGAAGGTGAAGGACTATGCCTTTGGGGCGATGCTGGCGACCCGCATCAAGGCGCCGGTGGCGCTGCTCATGGGGATTCCGAAGCAACCGCTGTTTGACGGCAAGAAGGAGGACGCGCTGATTGCGGAGACGTTTGTGCGCTATCTGGAAACCGGGGATGCATCGTGGCCTCTGCTGTTTCCGATGACCAAGAGCCTTGTGAAATGCATGGATGCGCTGCAGGACTGTTTCCGGCGGGAGTGGCAGGAGGACCTGAAGGGCTTCATTGTCAGCGGGGCGTCGAAGCGTGGCTGGACGACATGGCTGACGGCGGCATCGGATGCCCGGGTGGAGGCGATTGCGCCGATGGTCATCGATACGCTCAACATGCAGGAGCAGCTCCCGCATCAGGTGAAGATGTTCGGCAAGGTCAGCGACAGCATCCGCGATTACACGGAGCGCGGGCTCGTTCCCGTTCCGGATGAAGAAAAGGCGAAGCGTCTCTGGTCGTGGGTTGATCCGTTTGTCTGCTGTGAGAAGTTCACGATGCCGAAGCTGATTGTCTGCGGGACGAACGATCCGTACTGGAGCACTGATGCGCTCAATCTTTACTGGGATGGGCTGCCTGCCCGGAAATGGATTTCCTATTCGCCGAATGCGGGGCACAATCTCAGTGCCAGCGGGACTGGCGGCGAGGCCAAAGGCCCGGAGCGTGCGATCAATGCGGTGACGGCATTTGTCAGGCACTGCATTGCGGGCAAGACGATGCCTGCGCTGCAATGGCAGCACGGGGAGAACGCCGACGGATCTCTATTTCTCAAGATCAATGCTGATCCCGTGCCGGCGAAAGTGACGCTGTGGCGGGCTGAGAGTGAGACGACCGACTTTCGGGCGGCCAGCTGGTCATCCCGGGAAGTAAAGAGCGGCGGTGCCGGGGCCGAGATAAACGTGGAGCGTCCTGCCCGTGGCCATATTGCCTATTTTGCGGACGCCGCATATGAAATCGACGGCATTCCCTTCGCGCTCTGCACGCAGTTGCGAATTGCCGCTGCTTCCGCCAGCAAATGAATCCTGACATTATGAAGCCCCTCCGGATCCTTTCCCTCCTGCTGCTCCCGGCAGCTGCCAGAGCCGCTGAAATCCTTGTCGAAGCCGAGAGCTTTGCAAGTCATGGCGGCTGGACCCTCGATACCCAATTCATCGAGATCATGGGGTCGCCCTATCTGCTTGCGCACGGACTGGGAAGACCAGTGGCTGATGCGGAGGCGAACGTCAGGATTCCTGAGGCGGGGCAGTGGCGGGTGTTTGTCCGGACAAAGGACTGGGTTTCGCCGTGGCAGGCGCCTGGTGCTCCGGGAAAATTCTCGGTGCTCGTCAATGGCAAGGCACTCCCGGAGACGTTCGGTTCCAATGGTGGATGGCACTGGCAGCCTGGCGGGTCTGTGGAGCTTCCGGTTGGTGATGCAGCGTTCGCTCTTCACGACCTCACCGGGTTCGACGGGCGCTGCGATGCAATCTATCTAACGAACGAGGCCAAGGCAGCACCGCCGGAGACGCGCTTGGACCGGCGCAGGCTCCTTGGGCTTCCTGAACAGACGCCTGAGTCGAAGGAGTATGACCTTGTCGTCTGCGGTGGTGGTTATTCCGGCATGGGGGCGGCCATTGCTGCTGCGAGGCAAGGACTTAAAGTGGCGCTGCTGCAGAACCGCCCTGTCCTCGGTGGCAATGGATCGAGCGAGATCCAGGTCTGGGCTCAAGGCGGTACGATGCGAGGGCTTTACCCGCATCTGGGTGAGATTATTGAGGAATTTGCCGACCATGCTGCCAATTCCCCCGGCGAGGTTGACGAATATGGCGACGCGCGCAAGGAGGCCGCGATCCGGGCCGAGTCCGGCATTGGCCTGTTTCTCAATCATCACGTGATTGCTGCCGAACAGGGCGATACGCCGTTGTCGGGGCGCCGCATGATCCGGAGCGTGACCGCGCTTGATACGAGGAGTGGGCGTGAAGTGCGTTTCCGCGGCAAGCTCTTCGCGGACTGCACCGGGCATGGATCCGTTGGTGCCCTTGCCGGAGCGTCGTTCACGATGCTTGAAAAGGGGCATCTTGGCATGAGCAACATGTGGAGCTGGCAGCCGTCAGCGACGCCCTCGCCATGGCCTGAAACCCCGTGGGCGCTCCCGCTTGAACCGGGTGATTTTCCGCCGACCCGCAAGGCCGAGAAGACCGCGTCCCTGTTTCATAAAGGCGAGTGGTTCTGGGAAAGCGGCTTTGACCGGCATCCGCTTAACGACCTTGAACTGACGCGCGACTGGAACCTGAGAGCCGTCTACGGTGCCTTTGGAACGCTCCGCCGCACGGCGAACCCTGACGCGCAGTTGTCGTGGGTTGCGGCGATCGGGGGTACTCGGGAGAGCCGGCTTCTCCAAGGGGATGTTGTCCTCACGGATCGCGACATTGTAGAAAAGCGGCCGTTTCCCGACGGGTGTGTCCCGACCACGTGGGACCTTGATCTGCATTACCCCAAGGAACAGTATGCGAAGAAGTTTCCTGACAACCCGTTCATCAGCCGGGCGCAGTTCGGGAAGGGTGTGGACCGGGAAAACGGCTACCCGATTCCTTACCGCTGCCTCTACTCGAAGGACGTCGACAACCTGTTCATGGCCGGACGCTGCATCAGCGTCACTCATGAAGCGTTAGGAACAGTCAGGGTGATGCGCACCTGCGGCATGATGGGCGAAGTCGTCGGCAAGGCCGCGTGGGTGGCTGTCACGCGGGGTACGACACCGCGCGGCGTCTATCAGAGCCACCTTGATGAACTCAAGGAACTCTGGCGGCAGCCGGGAGGTGCGCGCCGTGCGTCGCTCCGCGAGCCACTTGCGGTGCCCCCGGGCTGGCAGCCACCGGTGGTGGCCAAGCGGGCCGCGGCCGGGCTGGATCCGAAGTCGCTGCCTGGTGTAGTGGTGGATGATACTCAGGCCGCGTGCAGCGGCCCATGGACCGAGGCCAGCGGGCTGCCAGGATTCGTGGGCAAAGGCTACCGTTACGCTCCGCAAGGCAGCGATGCGACGGCGCGGTTCATGGCGACTTTGCCGACCGGTGGCACATGGGAAGTCCGGATGAAATGGGCGCCGCATGCCAATCGTGCCACAAACGCCCGTGTCACGGTCGGCGGACGGGATGTCAGGATCAATCAGCGCAAGGCAGCGGACCGTCCGGATGGATTCCAGAGCCTCGGCAATGTCACCGTCAAGGCAGGCGAATCCGTCTCTGTGGCACTCACGGCGGAAGATGCCGATGGATTCGTGCATGCGGACGCCATCTGGCTGGTTCCGGTGCCGTGATGGCAAAGCAGGCGGGCCGTTTCATCCCCGGCCGAGGGCGGTTTCA
Organism: Verrucomicrobiales bacterium; assembly: GCA_947462995.1. Taxonomy (GTDB): domain Bacteria; phylum Verrucomicrobiota; class Verrucomicrobiia; order Verrucomicrobiales; family V1-33; genus V1-33. The sequence continues at coordinate 25,321 of CANHUG010000006.1, forward strand.
TCCCGCGAAACCTGCGATTCGTCTCAAACGAAGCGCCGAATGCGGGGATTGTGGCATTCTGTGCCCATCAGCGGAACCATCCGCTGCACCAACAAACCCAAAACAACCCAAGACAATGAAAACAACCCTGATCATCGCTTCTGCGCTCTTCGGCGCTTCACTGAGCCTCTCGATCGCTCAAGGCCCCGGCGGACGCGGCCCCGGCGGTCCCGGCGGGCAAGGTGGACAAGGCGGCGACCGCCCGGCTCCTCCATCGCCAGCGGAAGCTGCTGCGGAGCCCAGCAAGCGCTACGCTGCCCTCGCCGCCTTCGATGCCGACAAGAGCGGCAAGCTCGAGGCTGCGGAACTCGACAAGGTCGCGGCGGCCATCGAAGACGGTTCCCTTGAAATGGGGCCTCCCGGGGGTCGTCCTCCTGGTGGACCGGAAGGTGGCAAAGGCGGCAAGCCCCCCGGTGGTTCCGAAGGCGGCAAAGGCGGCAAGCCTAACGGGAAGCGCGCCGCGACCGGAGCCGCGAAGCTTTTTGAATCCCTCGCTCCTTACGACAAGGACAAGAGCGGCACCATCGACGAAACTGAACAGGCTGCTGTGGCCACGGCCATTGAAGACGGTTCCCTCAAGCTTCCACGTCCTGGTGGCCGCGGCCCGGGTGGACCTGGTGGACGCCCTCCCGGTGGTCCAGAAGGCGGTCCTGAAGGCGGACGCGGCGGACGTGGTCCGGGCCGCCCTCCCGGTGGTCAGTAAGCGTTTCAGCAGCGCTCCCGCTTCCCAACCCTGAAGCCAATGGCGCCCGCCGGGAATCCCTGCCCGGCGGGCGCTGCCTGTGATAGATTCCACGGTTATGACTGCGCTCCGTTCATGGAAATCCCTGATGCTCGCCTTCGTGGCGCTGGCGTCCGTGTGGGGTGCGCTTGTGACGTTCTTCGCCGCGCAGTTCGTTCTCACGGGATCGCTTGAGTGGACGGAAGCCCTGCGGCGTTCATCGGTCTTCTGGATGCCATGGGTGCTGCTGCTCCCGCTGACATGGGGAATGACCCGCTGGCTGCTGCACCGCGAGACACCGCTGGCATGGAGTCTCGGTGCCCACGTGCTCGGCTGCACGACGGCTGTCATGGCCTGCCACCTCTACACTTCGGAACGCACGCCATTCCGCGATACCGAACGGCCCCGCGACATTCCCGGGCCGCCCGGGGAAATGGGGGAACGAGGAGACCGCCCGCGCGACTTTCAAGGACCGCCGCCCCGCGACGGCGGTGAACGTCCGCGTGAGTTCCAAGGGCCGCCGCCAGGGGCGTACCGCAACGATGGCCCGGGGCCGCCAAGGCAGGGCCGCCCGCCCGGTCGCCAAGGCCGCCCAGACGAACCCGGCCGCCCGCGCAACGGATTCGGGGCATTCGGATTCCGCACGGTCATCGATACTGTCATTTACGGAGGCGTCGTCAGCATGACCTGCGCGCTCGCCTTTCTCCGGCGATCACGTCAGCGCGAACGCCGCACGCTTGAACTGGAAGCGAGTCTGTCCCGGGCCCGACTCGATGCGCTCCGGCTCCAGATCAACCCGCACTTCCTCTTCAACACCCTCAATGCCGCTGCTTCGCTGGTCCACTCCCGCCCTGATGCTGCCGATGAGATGATCGGGAGTCTCAGCGAACTGCTGCGCGCATCGCTCCAGGGGACCGGCAGTCACGAAATCACACTCGCCCGCGAACTTGAATTGCTAGGTCTCTACACGAGCATCGAACGCACCCGGTTCGGGGAACGTATCGAATTCACCGAGTCTATCGCCCCCGAAGCCCGCGCCGCGCTTGTCCCGGCATTGGTGCTGCAGCCGCTCGTCGAGAATGCCGTGCGCCACGGTCTGGAACCTCGCCCCGGACCCGGCAAAGTTGCCGTCAATGCGCGCAGGGAAGGGGATCGGCTCATCCTGACGGTTTGCGATGACGGTATCGGATTCGATCCCGGCCGTCCTGCCCGGGGCAGTGGTATCGGGCTCGCTAACACCAGAGACCGGATCCGCGCGCTTTACGGCGACGCGCAGCACCTCACGATTGCCGCCGCGCAGGGCGGTGGCACCTGCATCACGCTTTCGCTGCCATGGCATCTCCCGTGACCCTTCGCGCCATCATCGCCGATGACGAACCGCTTGCCCGCGAGCGCGTCCGCCACCTTCTCCGCAGTCACCCTGACATTGAGGTCGTCGCGGAATGCGAAGACGGTCCCGCCGCCGTTACCGCAGTTGGAGAATACCGCCCTGACTTGCTCTTCCTCGACATCCAGATGCCTGGGCTCGATGGATTCGGCGTCTTGGAAGCACTAGACCCCGCGCACCTGCCGACGGTCATCTTCACGACTGCATGGGACCAGCACGCGCTCCGCGCCTTCGATGCCCATGCGCTCGACTATCTGCTCAAACCCTTCAAGCCCGCCCGATTCAGCGAAGCCGTGCAGCGTGCCCGCGACCTGCATGCACGCCGCGACGCGGGAGCCGAAACCCGACGACTGCTCGGTTTGCTGGAGCAGCGATCCGCCCGCCATCTCAGCCGCCTTCCGGTGAAGAACGGCGAGAAGATCACCTTCGTAAAGGCCGCGGACATCGAGTGCATCGAAAGCGCGGGCAATTATGTCGTCGTTCACTCAGAGGGCCGCGAGCATGTTATCCGGGAGACACTATCTGAACTGGAAGCGCAGCTGGATCCTTCACGATTTCTGCGTGTCAGCCGCGGGGCCATTGTCAATCTCGACCATGTGCGCGAGTTGCAGCCGCTCTTCAAAGGCGACCATGTGGTCATCCTTCAGAGCGGCCGCAGCGTTCCGATGACGCGCGGACTCAGGGAAATCGAGCGGGCACTGCGCTACAGCTGAAGCATCCTGCGGTCCCTGCCTCACGCGAGGAATTTCGCGCGCAGGTATTCGAGATGATAGTCGGCGCGGGTGGGCTCGCCGGTGGCGTTACGCATCAGTTCGGGCGCGGACCAGCGGCGGCCATGCGCATGAACCCGGCTGCGCAGCCAGTTCAGCAGCGGGGCGTATTGGCCGGACGCCAGCGACCTATCAAGTCCCGGATCGTCGCGCCGTGCCGCCCGCATCAGTTGCGAGGCATTGAGGTTCCCTAGGGTGTAGGTGCAGAAGTAACCGAAGCCGGCGAAACTCCAGTGAATGTCCTGCAGGCAGCCCCGGGCGTCGTCGGGCACGGTGAGCCCGGTCAGTTCCCGGAACCGCGCGTTCCATGCCTCCGGCAGATCCTTGACTTCGAGCCCGCCGTTGATCAGCAGGTTCTCAATTTCGAACCGCAGAATGATGTGCAGGTCGTACGTCACCTCGTCTGCATCCACGCGGATGAAGCTCGGGGACACCCGCCGCGCCGCAGCCGCAACCTGCTGCGGTGTGAAGGCGGCGAGCCCCGGAAAATGCACAGCCGCGCGCGGCAGCCAGTGGTTCCAGAAGGCTTCGCTGCCGCCGATGTGGTTTTCCCAGAGGCGGCTCTGACTCTCATGAATACCCAGCGAGCAGGCGTCGCCGGCGGGGAGGCTCCATTCGCTTTTGTTCAGCCCTTGTTCGTAAAGGCCGTGCCCGGCTTCATGGAGCACGCCATACAACGAAGACAGGAAATCTCCCTCATCATAACGGGTTGTCAGCCGGGTGTCTTCAGGCCCGAGGCTGGTGCAGAACGGATGTGTGGTCGTGTCGATGCGGCCGGCGAAGAAGTCGAATCCGAATGCTTCCGCGACCTCGCGGTTGAATGCCTGCTGGGCGGCAATCGGATAGTGACCCGCGAGCAGATCCGCCGGAGTCCGCGCGGAAATCTCCGTGGCGGGACCGACCAGTGCGGCAATCTGCGGCGCCAGTTCGGCAAAGAGCGCACTGATGTCCGCGGTGCGTGCGCCGGGTTCGTATTCGTCGAGGAGCGCGTCGTAACGGCACGCCTCCCAGCCTAGCAGATCCGCCTTCTGTCGGGTCAGCGATACCAGTTTTTCCAGCATCGGGCGGTAGTGCGCAAAGTCCGAACGGCGGCGGGCCTCTGCCCACACGTGAGTGGCCTCTGAAGTGGTGCGGGACAGTTCCTCCACGAATGCCGAGGGGAGCTTCGCTGCGAGGTCGTAATCACGGCGCCAGCCGCGCACATTGGTGGATTCGACCGTGTCCGCGGCAAACCCGGCGGCTTCGCAGGCGTCGATGCCAGCTGCTGTTTCCGGTGCGGTCACCAACCGATGATGCGCCCCGGCAAGCCACGAGAGTTGCTCGCCGCGCCACGCGGCCGCTTTGTCCGGAAGGAACGTTTCCTGATCCCATCCGAGGACCGCCTGGATGGACTTGATGCGGGCGGCTTCGCGGAAGCGGGCGGAAAGTTCCTCGTAGGGTGTCATGCCGACACTGAGACCACGGGCAGCAGCCGCTGCAAGCGCCGGGCGAGCCGTTCGGGCTGCCGCGTTTCGCATTCCCAGATCACCGCCACGCGCCATCCAGCTCGCTTCAGGACCGTGGTATTCCGGCGGTCGCGAGCTGTGTTCGCATCGAATTTCGTCTGCCAGAAGGCTGCGTTCGCCGACGGCGTAGAGGCCATCCGGCAACCCCGGTGCCGATGCCAGAAACACCCGTGAACAAACAACACCAGACGTCGCGGACCGAAGACAATGTCAGGTTTTCCAGGCAGATCGCGCCGGTGCAGCCGGTAACGCAGCCCCATCTCCGTGATCAGGCGACGTACAATGAGTTCCGGCTGTGTATCCTTGCTTCCGATCTGCGACATGTTCCACGACCGCCGTTCCGGAGAAAGGCGGTCGCGGCCAGCCGATGGCGCGGCCTCAGGCTTTTTTACTGCGCGCGCTGCCATGAACGCGTTTGAGCAATTCCGTCTTCAGCGCGGCAATCCCGTCGCCTTCCTGCGCGGAAACTGGCAGGACCTTGATCTTCGGAAACCGGGCCTTGATCGCCGCGAGATTGTCCGCCGCCTCCGGCAGGTCCGTCTTGTTAGCCAGAATGATCCACGGGCGCTTCGCAAGGCTCTCGTCGTAGAGCGAGATCTCCTTGCGCAGAATTGTCAGGTCGGAACACGGATCGCGGCCCTCGCTGCCAGCCGTATCAACGACAAACAGCAGAAAGCGGCAGCGCAGCAGGTGTCTCAGAAATTCATGCCCCAGCCCGATGTTCGCGTGCGCGCCTTCGATCAGCCCGGGAATATCCGCAACCACCACGCGCTTGTACTCGGGGTATTCGATGACGCCCACCATTGGATGCAGCGTCGTAAACGGATAGGCCGCCACCTTCGGGCGCGCCGCGCTCAGTTGCGTGAGCAGGGAACTCTTCCCCGCATTCGGAAAACCCACAAACCCCGCGTCTGCTATCTGCCGCAGTTCAAAATAGAAGTGCCCGCCCTCACCCTCTTCGCCGGGGGTGAACTCGTACGGAACCCGGTGCGTCGGTGTCTTGAAGTTGTTGTTCCCTTTGCCGCCCTTGCCGCCGCGGCAGAGGATGAATTCCTGACCGATTTCCGTGAGATCAGCAGCCAACTCGAGTTCATGACCGGCATCAATGCGTTCCTTGAGTGACCGGCGCACCGTGGCTGCCTCTTCGGTCTCGCCGCCGTCCTCCTCATCCACCATAAAGTCATCGCCGGAGGCGTCAGCAGTGCCGTCATCGGCCGGAACGTCCGCCGTCTTGTCACGGTACACCAGCGTTCCCTGCGGCACGAGAACCACAAGGTCTTTGCCGCTGCGGCCGCTGCGCAGACGGAACCCGCCCTTTGCGCCATGCTCGGCTTTGAGGTTCGGATTGTAGAAAAACGGCCGCAGGTTGTCGATGTGCGGATCGACACGGAGGACGACGTCGCCGCCCTTGCCGCCGTCGCCGCCGTCCGGGCCGCCTCGGGGGATGAACTTCTCGCGGCGGAAACTGACCGCACCGTCGCCGCCGTCGCCGGCCTGAGCTAGAATGCGGATGTGATCAATGAACATAGCTGGATGATTTCGGGAAATTGGCGCGCCATCAGGCGGCCGTCGGTTTGCGGAAGATGCCTGTGATAGCCTTCACGGTGAGGCTCAAGGGCAGGAAGACGATTTCGACAAGCCGCGCAAAGCCCTTCATTACCGGCCGCGCGATGGCGAACACGGGATTGAGGATGCGCTGCAGGCCTCGGTTGTTCGAATATAGAAAGGCGACAAACACAATGATGATGATGCCGATGAACTTCTGCCACGACTCGACGTGCAGTTTGTGCCCGGAATGGAGCAGCGGCCATGCTTCCTCAGCCAGCAGAATGCAGCCGACATACCCGATGAGGACAAAGGCCGCAGGTTCGAGAATCGGGAACCGCTTCAGCAGCTTGACCGCGTGCGGCGCAATCGCCTGCAACGCCAGAATCGCAAACCCGACGCCCGCATAAATCGGCCACATGATGTGCGTTCCATCCGGTCGCTTCTCGCTGAGCCCCACCGCCGCGATGACGTTGTCGATGCTCAGACTCAGATCCATCAGGCCGATCTGCACCAGCACCGCGGCCAGGCCAGCCTTTGAAATCGCCGCTTTGCCCGGCACCCCAGCATCTCCGCTTCCGGCCGTGCCATCGGCTTCCTCCACTGCATGCTCCTCACAGAGGTGCGATGCCATCAGGTAAATCAGGTAGCCGGCCCCGAGCCAGCGCACCCATGTGTTGCTGATGAGCCAGGTCGCCGCCAGCAGCGCCAGCACGCGGAACAGATATGCCCCCGCCATGCCGAGCCGGATCGCCTTCTTCTGGTCGTCCGGCGGCAGGCCGCGCGCGAGCGCCGCAATGCCCAGCACATTGTCCACAGAAAGAAGGCCCTCGATGAGCACGAGACTGGCAATGACGGCAAGACCGTCGAAGATTTCCTGAGAAGTCATGTCGAATTGAAAATGCCGGACGCGCCGACGGAAAGAAACGGCACCATGCGCCGCACGTCTGCCGCCCGCCAGTGATAAAATCCGCGACTCTTTGGAAGCTGCTCAGCCCCGAGGGACCTCCGGCGCGACAAAATGATTGAGCGCGTCCACCCGGCCGCCGACCGCATTCCAGCGGAACGGCCGCGCGATCGCGCCGCTCACAAACGCCTTGGCATCCGCCACCGAGGTCCTCAGCGGTACTCCCGCCGCCAGCCTCGCCGCAATCGCCGCGGAATACGTGCAGCCTGTTCCATGGGTGGCCACTCCAGCCACGTATGGAGCTGTCAGTTCCAGCTCGCCGTCGTCGTCGGCCAGCACATCCACCGCCGTCTTCCCGCGCAGGTGACCACCCTTGAGCAGCACCGCGCAGCCGCACCGTTCCCGCAGTTCCCGCGCCGCCGCCGCAAGATCCCCGACCTGTGTCACCGTTCGCCCGAGCAGCACCGCGGCTTCATCGAGATTCGGTGTCAGCAGCGTCGCCACCGGAAAAAGCAGACGCGCGCACGTCCGCACCGCTGCCCGCTGCATCAATGGATCGCCGCTCGTCGCCACCATCACCGGATCCACCACCAGCGGCACGCGTCTGCGCCCCGGTATCGCCGCAAGGGCCGCCGCCGTCGCTTCGATCAGCGGACGGCTGTAAAGCATCCCCGTCTTCACCGCCGCCACCGGAAATCCCGCCAGCAGCAAACGCAGTTGCTCCTCCAGCACCGGACGGGTCACCGGCAGAATCTTCGTCACCTTGCCCGGAATCTCCGCGACCACACAGGTCACCGCCGTCAGCCCGTAAACCCCGAACGCACTGAATGTCTTCAGATCCGCCTGAATCCCCGCGCCGGACGAGCAATCGCTCCCGGCAATGGTGAGGGCGACCGGTGGACTCGAAAACTCTGGCTTCATGCTCCGACCGTTCGCGGGAGATTCCATTGACCTCAAGCGCGCCCTCGTTTACCCGCCGAACCGGTGAATCATTATTTCAAGGAACTACCAGGTCTCGAGGCCAGTGTCGACGAGGTCCTCTACATGCCCGGGCTCGACGCGCCCGACGACCGCCCGTTCCCCTTCGTCTATTATATCACCATCAGGAACCGCTCGGCTCACACCGTCACCGTCCGCGCCCGCAAATGGGTCGTCCGCCAGAAGAACGGTGAAGTCATCGTGGTCGAAGGCGATGGCGTCATCGGCCAGTTCCCCCGTCTCGTGCCGGGCGCCGAATTCCCCTACAATTCCTGCCACACCGTCAGCCAGGACAGCCGCGCCGAAGGAGCCTACTTCGTTCAGACAGACGACGGTCAAATCTACACGGTCCCGATCCCGCCCTTCGATCTCAATCTCCCGCAGTGGGTCTGAACCACCGCGGCCCCACGCCCGTCACAGGCGCTTCCGTGCCGCCGGAGCACAACTGCAGCCGCTGCAGCCCGCCCGTCCGCCCGCACTCCGCCGACGGATCATCCTGACAAGAAAAACCAGAGCCGTTCCCGCCACCACCGAGGCTGCTGCGATGCTCTGCCATTCGGTATTCATGACGACAGGGCGCTGATCAGTTGGTACGCCGCCGTCGCCAGCAGCCATGCCGTCCCAGTCATATATGCCAGCTGAAACAAGGGCCATTTCCACGAGTGCGTCTCCCGCCGCACCACCGCAATCGTGCTCAGACACTGCATCGCGAACACAAAGAACACCATCAGCGATGCACAGAGCGCCGGCGTATAAAC
>CANHUG010000007.1 GCA_947462995.1 Verrucomicrobiales bacterium
TCCGCGACCTCCGCTTCGCATGGGAAGAAATGCCCCAGCAGGTCCTCGATCAGCAGCAGCAGAAGGTCCGCGACAGTCTCCGCAGCGCCCTCATCCGCTGGGCCACCGAAGCCGGTGAAGCCTCCGACTACACCGACAACCTCCCCCTCCAGTGCCTCCACCCCACCGGCCACTGGTACGAATTCCCTAACCTGCTCCGCAACGGCGAACTCGCCGCCCTCGTCCGCAAGCGCCCGCAGCTCCAGTACCTTCTCCTCCACAACGTCGATACCCTCGGCGCTGACCTCGACCCCGGCATCCTCGGCTGGCACATCCAGTCAGAGGCCTGTCTCTCCTTCGAAGTCATCACCCGCAGGCTCGAAGACCGCGGCGGCGGCCTCGCCCGCGTCAACGGCCGCCCGCGTCTCGTCGAAGGCCTCGCCATGGCCCGCGAAGAAGACGAATTCCGTCTCTCCTTCTACAACTCCATGACCACATGGATCCATCTCGATAAACTCCTCGCCGTCTTCGGCCTCGTCCGCGCCGACCTCGAAGATAAGGAAAAGGTCACTCAGGCCGTCCGTAATCTCGCCGCACGCATGCCCGCCTACATCACTCTCAAGGATGTCAAAAAACGCTGGGGCCACGGCCAGGAAGACATCTTCCCAGTCATCCAGTTCGAAAAACTCTGGGGCGACATGTCCGCACTCCCCGACGTCGTCTGCCGCTTCCCGGTCGTCCCGCGCTCCCGCGGCCAACAGCTCAAGGACCAGTCCCAACTCGACGGCTGGCTCCGCGATGGCTCCGCCGCCGCCGTCGCCTCACTCTGCGAATGGTAACCGCCCCTCACCGCGGCCGCGCCATCGCAAACACATCACCCGTCCTGCAATACCAGTTAGGACTCTGCATCCGTCCCACCGGCGCATAAACCCCGGGCGGTATCAGCAGGGTCTCCGGATCCATGATGCCGTCCCGCACATGCACCCGCAGCACGCGCCCGATCACCAGCCGGTTCCCCCCGAACTCAATCGTCGACCACTCCCGGCACTCTAACGCCACCGGCGCCTCCGCAATCCGCGGCGGCTTCACCACCGACGACGCCACCGCCGTCAGCCCCGCCGCCTCCAGTTCGTTCTCCCCAGGCGGCAACGACGCCGCACACGCATTCATCGCCGCCCCCATCGGCTCATCAATCAGGTGAACCACAAACTCCCCAGTCAGCCGCACGTTCCGCGCCGTGTCCTTCGGCACCCCCGGCCCGCGATTCCCAGGCGCTAACACCACCGCCGGAGGATCATCCCCGATCACATTGAAAAAACTGAACGGCGCTGCATTCACCCGCCCCTCCAGATCCACCGTCGTCACCAGCGCAATCGGCCGCGGCACCACCAGTCCCGCTAGGATCGTGTACGCCCGCTCCTCATGCTCGCCCTCCAGATCAAACTCCATAACCTTAAAGCGCCTTCAGCTTCAGATTCCGGAACTCGATCTTCATCGCCAGCCCGCCGTGAATCTGCAACCCGATCGGCCCCGCCGCACCATACCGCCCATCCCGGTACTCACTGACCTTCGTCCCGTTCAGATACACCGTCACCGTGTCCCCCTTCACCACCAGCCGGAACGCGTTCCAATCCCCAACCTTCAACACTTTCCCAGCCTCCTTCGCCTGCCCAGCCTCAGGATACCCGCCCACATAAAACGACCCCGTCATGTCCTTCTTCAAACTCCGCGACACCCCGATCTGCAGCTGCAGATCCCCCGGAATCTTCTCATCCACCGTCCGCTTCCGCATCATGAACCCACTGTCAATCTCCCCCTCCCACTTCGCCTCCGCCTCCAACTCGAAATCCCCATACTCCTTCTCAGTGTAAAGCATCGAACCCTTCTTCGCAGGATCATTCTCCCCCACCAAAACCCCATCCACCACTTTCCAAAATGGATTCGGCGTCGGCACCTTCCACCCCGTCAGATCCTTCCCGTTGAACAACACCTCCTCCCCTGGCGTCTCCGCCCAACCAGTCGCCGGAAAAAACCCAGCAGCCACTCCCAACCCGAAAACACGGCAGAATTCTTTGCGCTTCATACCCCCATCCAAGCACCGCCCCTCCCCCTCGCCAACTCTTTCATCGCACGCGTTCCGGGGAGAAGTTTTCTTAAAAATTGAAACTAATCCGGCATGTTTAAAAACTTTATCTTGCCCGCCCGCCAGAATCCCATACCTTCCCACCAGCGGTCAGGACCCTCACCCCTGCCTCTCCCAATTTGTTGGTAACGAGGAACGATCCCCCGGTCTGGTCGCCGGGCGGATCAATCAGCGGGCCTTCCCGGGCCGTTCTCCCGGAAAGGCCCGCCCCCTTTTCACCCCACAGGCACTGCCTCCCGCCCATGCGCGACAGTTTCTGCCCTGGTCACACCCGCTTTCCCGCTTCCGCCAGCCGCCGCCCCATGCCATGCCTCCACCATGCTGCGCCGCTCTCTCCCTTCGCTGTTCGCTCTCTCCCTCGCACTCCCCCTCTTCTCCGCCAGCGCCGCTGACCCGGAACCCGCTCGCCACTCCTTCCGCGATGTCGCCGGCTGGTCCGTCGGCATCCACCCCACCCTCGCCACCACCCAGACCGCCGCCACCGAGGAAGCCCTCTCCCTCCTCGAAATCCAGCTCCGCGCCATCGTCAAAGACCTCCCTCCCTCCGTCGTCACCAGACTCCGCCAGGTCCCGCTCTGGTTCTCACCCCCATACAAAGACTTCGGCCAACGCGCCGAATACCACCCCGGCGCCGACTGGCTCCGCGACAACGGCCGCAACCCAGCCATGGCCAAAGGCATCGAGTTCTCCAACATTCCCACCTTCGCCGCGGAAACCCGCCGCATGCCCAACTTCGCCCTCCATGAACTCGCCCACGCCTACCACGACCGCGTCATCGGCTTCGATAACCCCGAAATCTTCAACGCATGGGCCGCCGCCAAAGCCTCCGGTAAATACGAACGCGTCAAACGCCGCGACAGCAATGGCAACGAACGCGAAGACCGCGCCTACGCCCTCACCGACCACAAGGAGTACTTCGCAGAATGCACCGAAGCCTACTTCTCCAAAAACGACTTCTTCCCCTTCACAAAACCAGAACTCGCCGCCCACGACCCGCGCGCCCTCCGCGTCCTCGAACGCATCTGGAACATCCAGCCGCCCGCTCCCATCACCGCCCCACCGGCGGAAATGAAGCTCCCACCCTTCTACACCAAATTCATCAGCGCCTCCGGCTACCCCATGATCGCCTCCGACAAGGCCAGCGACTTCGCCCTCCGCGAAGCCGCCTACCTCTGCGACCTCATGCTCGCCAAACGCCCGGACCTCCGCGACGCCATGATCAAAAGCGGCTCCCGCATGAACATCATCGCATGGAACGAATTCACCACCGACCTCCCGGACTTCGCACGCCTCCAACCCAAAAACTACTGGGACGCACGCGCCCGCGGCACCGGCGGCTCCGAAGACGACCCAGCCTGCTCCTCCGCTGAAGAAAACCTCCTCAGCTACGCCGGCGATCCCTACGCCACCGAAAGCATCTTCATCCACGAATTCGCCCACAACATCCACCTCCGCGGCGTCGTCGCAGTCGACCCCACCTTCAACGACCGTCTCGAAAAAACCTTCCGCAAGGCCATCGACTCAGGCCTCTGGAAAAACTGCTACGCCGCCACCAATTCCGCAGAGTACTTCGCCGAAGGCGTCCAGTCATGGTTCGATAACAATCGCGAAAACGACAGCGTCCACAATCACGTCAACTCCCGCAAGGAACTCCTCGAATACGACCCGGGCCTCGCCGCTCTCTGCCTCGAGGTCTTCGGCGACACCGAACTCAGCTACACTAAGGCCCCCACCCGCCTCTACGGCCACCTCGCAGGCTACGATCCTTCCAAAGCCCCGGAATTCGTCTGGCCTGAACGTCTCCGCCCCATCCGCGACGGCATCAAACGCGAGGCCGCCAAGGATAAACAGTAATCCCGGCAGCCACCGCGCCTCCCACCTCAGCCCCTCGGTGCTGCCATCCGCTCCATCAGGCGCTGCTTCATGTCCTGCGGCATCGAACTGTCCTTCGACAACCAGCCCTTCGCCGCATCCGGCTCCCGCCGCGACCAATCCCGCGCGAGCCGGTACATCGTCTCGCCGCGCCGCTTGTCGTCACTGATCGTCCCCGCCCACGCAATCGCCGCCTCCGGATCCTTCTCCGCCACCTTGTACGCAAACCGCTCCCGCGGCTCATCCGTCTGCGGGGTCTTCGGAAAATTGTTCAACCACGCCCCGGCCTCGTTCGGATCGTTGTTCGCCCACCGCTCAATCAGCTCCGTCATCACCTTCGGCTTCGCCTCGTTGTCCGGCAAGGTCGTCGCCCACGCCGCCGCAGCCTTCGGATCCTTGTCCGCCATCCGCGCCGCCAACCGGCTGATGATCCCGCTCTTGAAGGTCGAATCCTCGAGCCCACTCACAAAATCACGCGCACTATCAATCCCCCCCTGCTTCGTGTACTGATCCAGCAGGGTATCCATCGCCCGGCCACGCGCATCACTCCGCTCCATCGTCAGCGCCAATCGCGACGCCGCCGCCAGATCGGTCTTCGCAATCGACCCGATCGCCGACGAAAGATAATAATTCCCCTCATCCTTGTTCTCCGGCGGATGCGCATTCGCCCACGCCACCGCTTTGTCAGGATCCGTCTTCGCCCACGTCGCAATCGCCGTCGATCCCGCCCATCCCCCGCGCCAGTCACCCATCTTCGTCGCATAATCCAGCGCCGCTTCCGGATCCTTCTGCGCCCACACCGTCATCAGCATGCTCATCTCCCGACCACGCTCCCGCGGATTGAAATCCTTCCCGAACGCACCCATCGCCGCCTCTAACTGCTCGTTCGTCGCCAGTCCCTTCACAAACGCCGTGTAAGCCTCCATCTTCTCCACAGGATCATCGATCGCAAAAATTTCCTCCACCCGCACCCCAATCTCCTCCTTCGTCATCTCCCGCACCGGCTTCACCCCCGGCAGCGCCGGCCCCGACTCCACCCCCGCACCCTTCCCAACACCGCCCGCCCCATTCCGGCTCCCAGCCTCCACCGCCGCCGCCACCACCGTCCGCCTCACCGATCCCGCCCCCGCCGCCAACCCCCCATTTCCACGCCACCACGCCCCGGCAGCAAATGCCGCCGCCGTGCAACCCGTCCACCCGGTAATCATCAGAACTCGAGACGCTGTCATTTTCATACCCATAACTACGCCCCGAATCGCGCCCGCCGCCCCCCCGTTTTTCCCTACGTGTGCACGGGCGGCCTACCTTAACGGCTCATGATGAAGCCGCCCACATGGCGCCTACACCCCGGCAGACAATCGGTTGTCGAATCCCCGCCACCGCCCTAAGAACGCCCCATGCGTCCCGCCCCTCCAATGGATGAACCGCCCTTCGCCGACCTCGCCGCGGCACCGGCGGTCACCTTGCCGCGTCCAGATTCCTCCATCTCGCTCCTCTCAGACGAAGAACGCGCCGAGTTCGCCAGTCTCGCCGACGCCTTCGCTCCACCAGCGCCTCCCAGCATCCTCACTGATGCTCCCGCCACCATCACCGCCGATTTCCTCGTCACCGATCCAATCGCCCCTCCTCCCGCCACCCTCCTCCCAGAGGCACCACCAATTCTCGTCCCCCCCTCGCTCCCGGAACCGCCAGTCGCTCCCGTCAGCATCTCCCCCGCTCCCGTCGCCGCGGAACCGGTCGCACCTCCCGCCGAAGCACCCGCTCCTCCATCCACATCCCAGCCTTCTCCGGCCCTCAACCCAAACCTCGCCGCCCTCCTCCGCGCCGCTGCCCTCGCTGATCCGGATCCCACCACTCCCGAGGACCCTTCACCAGCTACCCCGCCAGCCACTCCCGCCCAGGAGTCACCCCCGGCCTCCCCGCCCGCACACGCCACACCCACCCTACCCGGACCCCGCTCCTTCGACCCGGACTCCGACGTCGAACACCCCGCCATCTTCCTCGGCAATCTCGCCGCAAAACTCGCGTCACCCGGCCACTCCTCCCCTCCCCAATCCGATCCTCCTCCCGCAACCGACCCCTTCTCCCCGTCCACCTTCTTCGACCCCGGCCAGGAAGAAGACGCCGATGATCACTGGACGTCCCTCTCCGCACTCCTCAAATCCGACGCCCAACCAGATCCAGAAGATCCCCAAGCCAAGGCTGTCCCCGCTGTCATTCCAGACACCCCGGACTCCTCAGTCTCCACTCCTGCCACTGACGTTCCTCAGGAACCTAAACCCTTCCTCCCTCCCATCGTCACCCGCGCCGTCGCCGCCGCAGCTTCCGCCGCAGAACCATCCCCTCCAGCCCAAGATCTGCCTTCCGCACATCGAGCCACCGCCCCGGTGGCTTTGTATCCTTCCACTGCCCCAGAACGGTTATCGAATCTGGATTTCGATGACGCCGAGGAATCAACCGGCAGCATCGGATTACTGATCGGTGGCGCCCTCCTCATCATCGCAGGCCTCTACCTCGCCACCGTCTCGGCCAGCGCCACCATCAGCGTCACCGGATCAACCCCTCCCCTCAGCACGGACATCCTCTCCATGTTCACCACCGGTGCCTCCTCCGCTCTCCTCCTCCTCCTCGGCACCGGAGCCGTCGCCTACCGCCGCTGGGCCCCTCCACTCATCCACGCCCTCGGCTGGATCCTCGTCCTCTTCACTCTCACTTACGCCGGAACCGCCGCCGCCGTCGCCTTCTACCTCATGGGCGATTCCGGCAACGCCCCGTCCCTGCCCCAGGGCAGCGCCAGATTCCTCATCATCGCCGCCATCGCAGGGCTCGCCATCCCACTAGCCTTCATCGGAATCGCCCAGCGCGACTCCGCCACCAAGGCCTGCGCCTCCACCTCAGCACTCCCCAGCTGGACCGACGAACGGCCCGTCCCCGTCCTCATGTCCTTCCTCGTCGGGATCTCCCTCGCCACCATCACTCTCTCTCTCGGCTTCGCAGGTTTCAACTTCCCAGCCTTCGGCGCCTTCACCCATCATTCCATCTCGCTTCCCGCATGGGCAGGCACCGGCGTCGTCTTCATCTTCGCCTCCCTCCTCGCCGCCGCTCAGCGTAAATCCGGCTGGTGGGCCCTCCTCCTCGCCTCTCTAACCCTCGGCACCGCCCTGTTCCTGACTTTCCACCAATCGCAGGCCGCAGGCTTCACCGAAGCCGCAGAACCCCGCACCGGCGGATCCCTCAACACCGCTCTCATCGCCGCTGGCTCTCTCCTCCCCGTCGTTCTCATCCTCCTCATGTCCCGTAAGTCGTTCGACCTCCAGTTGGACGACCACGACGCCTGAACCCTCCCATGCCCGGCGATCCTATCACTTTCTTCAACCGCCACTCCGGCCGGCTCGAACAGGAATCCATCTACGGCGAGGGCTTCCTCCGCGCCGCCTACGAAAACCCCATCGGCCGTCTCGTCGTCGCCGCACTCATCAAACGCGCCGCCTTCTCCCGCTGGTACGGCCGCCGCATGGACCAACCAGCCAGCCGCTCCAGAATCGCTCCCTTCATCGAACACTACCATCTCGACCCCGCGGAATTCGCAGACTCGCCCGACTCCTTCGCCACCTTCAACGACTTCTTCAGCCGCCGCCTCAACCCCGCCGCACGGCCCATCGACCCCAACCCTGCATCCGTCGTCTTCCCTGCCGACGGCCGCCACCTCGGCTTCGCACGCGCCGACCAGATCAACAGCGTCTTCGTCAAAGGTCAGCAATTCAACCTCCCCGCGCTCCTCGGCAGTCACGAACTCGCCGCAAAATACGCCGCCGGCTCCCTCATCCTCAGCCGTCTCTGCCCGGTCGATTACCACCGCTTCCACTTCCCCTGCGCCGGAACCCCTGGCACCCCAACTCTCCTCGACGGCCAACTCTACTCCGTCAGCCCCATCGCCCTCCGCCGCCGTCTCGCCTATCTCTGGGAAAACAAACGCGTCCTCACACGACTCGAAACCGATCGCTTCGGCACCGTCCTCCTCCTCGAAATCGGCGCCACCAACGTCGGCAGCATCGTCCAGTCCATGACGCCCGGCCAACCAGTCGCCAAAGGCGCAGAAAAAGGCATGTTCCGCTTCGGCGGCTCCAGCACCATCACCATCTTCGAACCTGGCCGCGTCACCCTCGCCGACGACCTCCTCGCCCACAGCGCCCAATGCCGCGAACTCTACGCTCGCATGGGCTCCCCCATGGCCTCCGCCTGACAATCCCGTGAAGGGCTCTAAGCACGGATCCTGACACCACCCATCCACGACAAGGCCGACCTATTCCTTCCGGAACACTTTGTGCCCGGCGTCTCCGCCCGACAGCAGAAACGCCATCAGGTCCTTCACTTCCTCCCCGTTCATCCCCGCAATCATCCCCGGCGGCATGATCGACACCGGCGAAAACTCCACGCCCTCCACCTGATCCGCCGCAGCTTTCGTTAGCTCATTCAGGTCAAACGGATTCGACGCCACCGCCACTTCGTCGTCATTCCGGATGATCAATCGCCCATACAGCGGATCCCCACTCTTCAGCTTCACAATGCTCGCCATATACTGCTCGGAAATCGACGCACTCGGCTCGCAGATCGCCACCAGTATGTCCCGGATCGCAAACCGGTTGCCCACCGTCCCCAGATCAGGCCCGGAATGCCCGCCCTCCCCGCCAAACCGGTGACACGCCACACACAGCCCCGCTGAAAACATCTTCCTCCCGTTCTCGAAATCCCGGCCCCGCAACTCCGCCCCGAACAGCTTCATCGCACTCTCCACCGTCCAATTCCCCGCAGGCCCCGCAGGCTTCGGCAGCGTCGACAGATCCACCGTCGGAAAATCCGCCAGCATCCCAGCCAGCATCTCCACATCCTTCGTCTCCAGCCGCGCAATCGCCTCCTTCCGGATCGCCCGGATGAATCCCGCAAAGCTCTTCCCTCCATCCTTCACTAACGCATCATTCAGCCACCCGAAGAAATACTTCCGGTCCTCCACCGTCCACCCGGCACGGACCCCGCGCAGGCAATACGCATAGTGAATGTTCTTCGTGTTCGGCGTGTTCGCCATCATCTTCAGAATCGCCCCGCCATACTCGTGCCGCCCCAGCATCTCCCGGTCGTACTCCACCACCTCCGCCTTCGCCGCCTTCATCAGCGCCGTCGTCTTCCCCACCACCGACGGCGCATCCAGCCACGCCAGCAACCGGCACAACTCCGCATTCTCACGGTCGTCCACCGATGGATAGTGCGCATCCAGTCTCCCGATCACCTCCGCCACCTTCTCCTCCGTCGGCCGCCCCATCCTCAGAAAACACAACCCGTACGCCCTCAACAGCGCCAACCGATCGTCTTTCCCCAGCTCCCCGTACCGCACCTCCCCTAGCTTTTCCAGCACCCGCCCGCCCTGCCCCTTGTCACCCACCCGGCTCAGCGCAATCGCCCCGTAAATCACCGCCCGCGCATCCTTCTCCCCAAACCAGCGCTCCCGCCAGCTCTCCGGATCCTGCCACTCCAACGCCACCCTCGCCGCATAACGAATACTCCGGTCCTCATCGGAAAGCCGCGGCCACACCTCCGCCACCGCATCCGCCCCTCCCGCACCATTCCCGTGCCACCGCTCAAGCCGTTGACGCAACGCCCGCTTCTCCGCCTCCTCCACCCCTCGATTCCTGACAATTCCCTCCCGCTTCCCTCCCGTGTACCGCACCCGATACAACCGCGACGCCGTCGTCCTCCCGCCCGTCACAAAATACATCGCCCCATCCGGCCCGAACCGCATCGCCGCAATGTTCAACGGGCTCCCATGCAGAAACTCCATCTTCTTCCCCGTGTAACTCGACCCGCTCTCACTCATCTCCACCGCAAAAATCGTCCCGAACGTCCAGTCACACACAAACAACTTCTCCTGATACTCCGCCGGAAATCCCGACCTATAACCAAAACTGATCCCCGTCGGCGATCCCGGCCCCATGTCCAGTACCGACCCGTTGCTGTCCGCAAAGTAATCCAGCCACACCCCCGATCCCGACCGCCACCCGAACTCCGCACCCGACGTGATGTGATTGATCCGCGTCGGCCGATACCACGGGCTCCCCACATCAAACTCCATATCCGAATCATACGTGAACAACTCCCCATCCCGATTCAGCGCCAGATCCACCGAATTCCTGAACCCGGACGCCACCATCGTCCACTCCTTCCCGTCCGGCGAAATCCGGCACACCCAGCCCCCCGGAGCCTTCAACCCCACCGCATGCCCCATCGGATCCGGAATCGTCCCCGTTAGCGAATCCTCTCCCCACACCGGCTTCTGCTTCGAAACCGCCCCCTCCGGAACCCGCGTGAAGTTCCCGCTCACCAGATACAACCCTTTGCCGTCCGCTGTCTCAATGATCGAATGCGCCGAATGCTCATACCCCACGTTCAGCTTCTTCAGCATCGTGAACTCGTCGAAACGATCGTCCCCATCCGTGTCCCGGATCCGGTAGAATCCCCGCATGTTCGCCAGGTAAAGACTGCCGAACCCATAGTGCAATCCTAGCGCCCCGCCCACCTTCCGCTTCCCCCAATCTATCGGCTCATACGGAAACCCGGGCAGGCTCTCCACCCGGATCCCAGCTCCCTCCGCAGGCAGGGTCACCCGGAACATCCCCTTGTCGTCCTGATCCGAAACAATCAGCCGCCCCCGCGGATCAAACGCCATCGCCACCCACGAACCTTGGCTCGCCGGCACCTCATACAACAGCTCCGCATCAAATCCCTCCCGAATCGTTATCCCCGTGTCCTCGTCCGTGACCATCCGATCCCCATCACTCCCGGCACTCCATCCCGCAGAAACACAAAACGGCCCCAGCACCAGCGCCCTCAGTACAGTCAGCATTCGATTCGGCATCTCCCCTTCTCCGGAAATCCCCACGCGCAGTCAATCCTTCATCCTCCCGGAAACCCGCCCGCTCCGCCGCCCCCAGGTCTACCAACCTCTCAGGCCTTCTCCCGATACAACCCGGGATCGACCGCCATCGCCGCCGCCACCGCGTCAAACCCCGGCAGAAATCCCGCCAGCCTCCCGGCCGCTACCGCAGGCTCCCGCACCACACTCCCATAGTCGCAATCCATCGCCGCAATCCCCCTCGCCACCAATCCAGCCCTCACCCGCTGCAACTGCTGCGCAAACACATGCTTCAACCCCGTCGCACTCCGCATCGCTCCACGCTGCCCACGTCGCTCAATCATCCGCGTCTGCGACGCATGCACTTCCCTCCAGTCACGATTCATGAACACCACCCGGTAACGATACCTCCTCCCCTCTCCATCCGCCTCCGGCAGATGCACCAACAGCGGCGCAACAATCTTCACCACCTTGCCACGCGCCAGCGGCATCCACGTCACATCCCGCGCCATCCCCATCACCGGCTGATACTCGAGATACCCCCGCGGATTGCTCTCATCCGCCTCCCGCTCCGCATCACTCAACGGCGTCATCCCCCCAGCCACCAGCATCTGCATCATCAATGACGTCCCGCTCCGCGGCAGCCCCGTCACAATCGTAATCACCTCACCAGCCTCGCCGCACGCCTCAGCCTCGGGAAACTCCGGAAACACGCTACGGTCAAAATCCGTCACCACACTCCCGCTCCGCTTCACCATCGCCCGACGCTGCCGCGTCAACTCCGCCGCTCGCGCCTTGAATACCGTGTGAAAATACGGATCCGGATGATGAAACCGCGTGATCCGCGCCAGCAGACGGAACGCCCTCACAAATCCAGGCATCAGCCGCACCGCCTCCGCCAGAGCCTCGCACGCCTCATCATGCTTGCCCTGAAACGCACACGCCGCTCCTATCAGATAATGCGCCTCCGGCTCCTTGTGCGCCAGCGCCACCACCCGCCGCGCCGCCGCTTCCGACTCCGCCCACTGCCGCAGCCGCGCCTGCCCCCGCGCCAGCCCATGCCACGCCGGGCGCGACTCCGGATCGTCCTCCAGAATCGCCCTGAACAAACCAACCGCTTCCTCCGTCGCCCCACTCCGCAGCGCCAGCGCCGCACGCCACTGCATCACCTCGTGCTGCCCCCTATCCGCTTTCGGCAATTCCCCCATCAGCGCCACCACCGCCGCACGGTCCCGCCTCAGCATCGCCCCGCGCACCCGCAGCACCTCCATCGCACCCACCGGAAGCCTCGCCTGCGCCTCCGCCGTCCGCAATTCCTTCCGACACTGCTTCATCCGCCGCTGAAACCGCTCATGCCGCTCCGGCCTCCGCTCACTAACCTTCAACACCGCCTCCAGCCGCGCCTTCCGCCTCTGCAGCCTGCCAAACTTCACCCCGTTCAACTCAGCCAGACGCACGCGCAACGCCAGCACTTCATCAATCACCCCGGCAGCCTCCACCGGCCGCTGCAGCCTCACCAGACTCTCCACCTTCAATAAATGAAACCGGTACTCGTCCGGCCACGCCTTCACCAATCCCTCCGCAATCTCCAGCGCCTCCGCAAAACACTCCCCATCCACAAACGCCTTCGCAAGATTGTAATCCAGTTCCCGGTTCGTCCGCGCCACCTCCTCTGCCTTCCCTCCCTCCGGTGCCTCCACATACCCTAACGCCACCAGCTGATCCATCCCCGCCCGCACCGAAGCCGGATCCAGCGACCCAGCATCACTGTGCATCCCGGAATGCCCGCTCCGGCTCTCCCAGCTCGCAATCTTCTCAACCACCGGCACCTCCTCGAAAATCTCCCCCAGCACCCGCCCGTCCATGTCCTCACCCACAGGCAACCCGAACATCGTCAGCACCGTCGGACACACATCCAGCAGCGACGCCCCACTCACCCGCCCACCACGCCGGATCCCCGGCCCGTGCGCCAGAAATATCCCGTACGGCCGATGCTCATGCGCTGGCCCCGCAGGCTCCATCGGCAGGTCCTTCGGCCGCAAATGGTCAGGATGAAACCCGTGGTCCGACACCAGCACCACCGTCACATCCTCCCCAGCCAGATGCAGCAGCACCCCCAGCATCATGTCGTGAAACCGGTACCCTGCCTCAATCACCCCACGGTACCGCTCGAAATCCTCCTCACTAATCCCTTCCTGCCGCGGCGGATGATACTTCATGAATCCATGACCAAAATGATCAATCGCATCAAAATACACCCCCATGAAATCCCACGGCTCCTGCCTCAGCAAAAACGTCGCCGCAGCCTGCACGTTCCCGCAATCCGCAATAATCTTCGCCAGCGACTGCAGCCGCCGATCTTTCTCCTGGTCCACCTCCGCAGCCTTCGGCACAAACGGCAACAGATGCTCCGCACCCACATCCGCCTGATGCATCCGCAACGCCGACATCACCTCCACCATCTCCGGCGGATGCACCGTCCCCGCTCCCATCGGCCACTCCTCTATACTCTTCCCGCTCGACCGCTGATAGTGATTCGACACCATCACCCCATTGATCGGCTCCGCAGGATGACTCGGCCACCAGCCAATCACCATCGACCGCTTCCCCTCCTGCGTCAGCATGTTCCAGATCGCCTTGCACGACCTCGAAGCCCCCGAAATCGGACGAATCTGCCCAGTCACCGCATCCGCCTCGCTGAACCCATGAATCCCATGCTTGTACGGCCGCTTCCCCGTCGCAATCGACGTCCACAGCATCGGCGAATACATCGGCTGCAATGACGCCAGATTACCCGTCACGCCCCCAGCCACCAACCGACTCAGCGCAGGCATCCGCCCAGCCTCCACCATCGGACCAAGCACTTTCCAATCGGCTGCATCCCAGCCGATCACCAGCACACGTCGCTTCGCCATCGCCACGGGCTCAGGAATCTTCCCGCCCCGCTCGTGCCACCAACCCGCCCATCCCCGCAGCCAGCGCCCCTAGCGTCCTCGCCTGCGGCTTCCGCCGCCGACTCTGCGCCACCGCCGCCAACCCAGCCAGCAAAACCGCCGCCGCACCCCGCGGCTCCGGCACCGCCGTCGGCCCCACCTCAAACAACCGCTGCGCTCCCGAATCCCACCGCAGCCCCGCCACTCCAGCATCATCCGAATACCAGAAATTCACCAGATTGATATAGCCAGGATTCGAACTGATCTCAAAATCCACCTCGGCAACTCCCATCAGCACATTCCCCCCGGCATCCTTGAACTTCACCGGAATCAGATTCAACCCACCCTCCGCACCCCGTTGGTAACTAAACGAAGAACTTAAACTCGAGATTGTGAGGGACCCCGCTGAGAATGCATCGCTCGCAGCAACCGCAAAGTCCGCACCCTTACCTCGCGCATTCAGGAAACTGATCTCACCCACCCCACTCACTCTAAGGGACCTATACTGGGATACCGTGTACACAGTCCCCGGATTGAATACGCTGGAGGAAGGTCCTGTGTAGTAGCCGCCAGTCGTGGTTGTAAATCCCGGATCGAAAGAATGAGCCACCTGGATCGACGAGTGCGTACTGAGGGGAAGCTCCTTCGTCCCGTTCACCGCCTGCATCGAACCCGAGGGGGTAATCGATCACGTCACAATCGCCGCCTTCGTGCTCGCCGCCCCCACAGCAGTAGCTAGTGAAGCAGCAGTCTTCGGACTCAGGATGCGTTGTGGTTTCATGCGTTTCGGATCTTCTACCGGGCCTTAGCGGCCAACCCTCTGACCGTCAACGCTTAAAACCCGCACCAAACCCGCCCTGACCCGCCCATCTTCCCATCCCCTCACATCTTCTCCCACACCGCCGTGAACTCCCGCCGGTTGTACGTCAGATGCGTCACCGCCACCTGACCAAGCCCAACCGCCTGCACCAGATGATGCAGCCGCTCGATCAGTAGCGCACTGTCCGCCACACTGAACACGCCCGCCGTCTTCACCGTGAAAATCACCAACCCTCCCTGCTTCAGCACCGGCAACTGCCTCAGCACCGCCTGCAGCGATTCCTCCGCAGGCCCGTTCATGTCACACAAAATCGCATCCAGCGCCGTCCCCGATGGCGCATTCCACGTCCTCGTATCCTGAAGATAAAAACGCAGCCCCGGCGTCCCCCGCAGCCTCGGATCCAGCGGCGCCCGGTCCACCGCAATCACCCGATACTTCCGCCTCAATAACTCCGACGTCATCCCCCCAGGACTCGCCCCAAGCTCCAGCCAGTGACTCGCCGACCTCAACGGCGGCCGGTACAACCGCAACCAGTGAAGCGCCTCCGCAATCTTCGCCCCAGCCCGGCTGATCGTCTCCTCTCCTTCCTGACGAATAAACTTCGTCCCCCCGGGATAAAACCCGTTCGCCTCCCGCGGCGAAATCATCCCCGCAAACAACCCAGTCGGCCCCACCATGCAATACAGCGTCGGCTTCTCAGGATCCTGACTCTCCGCATCCGCCGCCGGCCGCGCTCCGAACAACTGCAAGGTCCGCCCACGCAGATTGGACGCCAGTCCCTTGAAAAACGGATCCCGAGCCCCCGAATCCAGCGGCCCCATCAGCACCGCCTGCGGATCCAGCGGCCCGAACTTCTTCCACAACGCCTGCGCCGCTCGCTCAATAAACCCCTCCATCCCACGCGGCGCACACGGCCACGAATGCTGCACCGGCATCCGCCACGCCACCGCCAAGGCCGCCGGCCCGCTCCGCATCCGCTCAGGCTGCGCCACCTTCGCCACATGCCACTCCCGACCCAGCGCCGTCGGCCTGACTACCCGCAAATGCTGCCAAACCGACTCCAACCCGTCCACCAGCACCTCCGGCACACGGAGCAACCAGGCACTGGCAATCGGAGCGTCAGTTTCAGTATCAGCAGACATCTCTCAGCGATGCCCCCCGTTCCCGCCGCATTCAAGCGCCGCCTTCCACATCCGCATCACGGCTCCTCGTCAATCCGCTCGTCCCGCTGGTAAATCGGCAACTGCCGCGCCGGCACCGTGAACGCCAGAATCATGATCGCCGTCCCATACACCCGCCCGAACCGATTGTCCCGCCACGCCCCGTCATCCCCCTGCTCCGCCAGATAATGCGGATACATCCACGTCGCATAATTCCGCCAGTACTTCCCACCCAGCTGGAACATACCCTGCGCATTGTAGTAATTCCCGTAATACTCGAACTCCGCTCGCTGCAGATCCCGGTAATTCGCCAGAATCCATTCCCCGGCCTTCAGGTTGTCCTCCGACGCATGCCGCCCGCACAGCTCCAGACACAGCAACCCCGCACCACTCAGCGAATCCCTATGCTGCTGGCTGTCCATATAACCAAAATGCCCCATCTTCCGCTCGAAGTTCCGGTAAATGTACTGCACCGCCTGCTCAATCGCCTGCGGCGGCACCGGCGCACCATTCAATCTCGCCGAACGCAACGCCATCAGCGCCCACCCGCTGCACGACAAATCACTGTCCCGCGACCCCGGATGATAGCGCCACCCGCCCTGGTGCTGCACTTCCTTGTTCACCGCCTGCGCCCTCAGAATAATCCCCATCGCCTTCGGCAACGCCTCGTCAATCCGCTTCTGCCTCGCCTGATCCACCATCCCTGACACTTCCGAAAGGAACAATGTGCTGATGTTGTGCGCATACATCGGCCCGTTCCCGTGATCCCCATTATCCACAATCCCCTCCCGACTCGTATGCTGCAGCGCAAAATCAATTCGCCGGTTGATCGCCTCACCATACTTCCCGCGCCCCGGCGTATGCCCCTTCGACAGAAACGCCATCCCCACCAGCGACGAAATCCCCGTACTCCGCCCGTGCGACTCCGGAAAGGTCCCGTCCCGCTGCTCCACCGACAGCAGATACTCAAACCCCCGGTCAATCGACTTGCTCACCTCCGCCTCGTACTTCCGGAACACATCACTCACATCCTGCCCGGACGCCGGCACCAACGCCACCATCAGCACCGCCACTGCCCCGAAGATTGGTTTCATCATCATAATCCCAAAAAAGTTGAATGCCGCCGCTTCACTTGCGCTTCCCTTCCTCGCCCTGCGCCGGATCACCACCCGACAACGCCCCGAAATACGCCCTCACCAGATCCCGGTACTCCGCAGGCACCCGGTCCCCATCCGCACTCTCCGCCCCCGAAATCACCCCGCGCAGCTTCACCCAGTCCGCCTGCGTCAACCCTAGCTTCGCCAGATCCGCAGGCATCTCCATCGCCGCTCCCAGCGGCTGCGGCGCCGCCTTCCCGCCACTCCCCTCACCCCCCGGCTGCGGCTCTCCCTGCCCTTTCCCTTTGCCCTGGCTCCGGCTGTTGCTGCTCACCTGCGGCTTCCCGCCATTCTGCGGTATCCCCATCGCCTCCGAAGCCGCCGCAGCCGCCGCCGCCAGCGACTGCGCCGCCTGCGACGCACTCTGCGCCGCATTCCCGCTGTTCGATGCCGAATTGTTAGGCCCCTGCTGACTCCCCTGCTGCGCCGCCTGCTGCGCCTGCTGCGCCCCCTGCTGCATCGCCTTCGCAGCCTCCCCCAACGCATCCGCCTGCGTCCCCAACGCCCCCGCCAGCGCCGCTAGCGCCCCCGCCGCATTCTGAAACGACGTCTCCGCCGATTCCGCCTGCGCCGCCGCGGAACTCGCTGCCTGCGCCGCCGCACTCGCAGCACTCGCCGCCTGCGCCGCCGCCGAACTAGCAGGATTCCCCTGCCCTTCCCCAGCCGGCTGCCCCTGACCCGACTCAGGCGTCCCCTGCGCCCCTTGTGGCTGCCCCTGCGCACCTTCCGGCACCGCCCCCTGCCCCTGGCCCGATTCAGCCGAGCCTGGCGCTGCCTCCGGCACCGCCCCCTGCCCCTGCGCCGATTCAGGTGTCCCTTGCGGCGTCCCCGCTGGCTTCGCCGCCTGCGCCAGCGACGCCGCCGCCTTCGCCGCCTCCGCCGCACCCTGCTGCAATTGCTGGCTCGCCTGCCACGCCGCATCCTGCGCCGCACTCGATTGATCAACCTGCTGCGCCGCCTGCTGCTGGAAACCTTCCGCCGCCTTCCCTAGCGCCTCCGCCATCTGCGCCAGCGCCCCCTCCTTCGTCGCCAACCCGCTCTGCTCCGCCGCCACAGCCGCCGCCGCCACCAGATCACTGATGTTCCCCTGCTCCTTCGCCAGTGCCTGGGCCTGCTGCACCAGCGCCTGCACCTGCTGCTGCGCCTGCCGCAACGCATCCTGCTGCGCCTGGTTGTTCTGCTGCGCCATCTGGTTGTTCAAATTCTGCGCCTGACCCGCCGCCTGCTGCTGCGCCTGCTGCCAGGCCTGCTGCGCCTGCTGTAGCGCCTGATCCATCTGCTGCCGCGCCTGAGCGCTCAACGGCTGCCCCTCAGGCTGCGCCGCCCCCTCCGCCACCTCCGCATTCATCCCAGCCTCCTTCGCCAGCTGCTCCGCCAGATCCCAAACTGCTCCGCCGCCTGCGCCAGTTCCTGCGACGCCGCCGCCGATTCCTGCACCGCCGCCGCCGCCTCATCCTTGCCCTGCGCCACCGTTTCCGGAGTCGCCGGAGCCGGCGGTGGCGTGCCCGCAGCCTGTGCCGCCTGCGCAGCCTTCGCCGCCGCTTCTGCCGCCGCCTGTGCCACCTCTGCCGCCTTCGCATCCGCCGCCAGATTCTCCGCCAGTTTCCCTAGCGACTCCGCCGTCTCCTTCAATCCCTCCTGCGCCGCCGCATTCTCCTGCCCAGCCGCCTTCGCCTCGTCAGTCCCGCTCGGCGGCGGCTGCTGGCCCTGCTGCTGCCCTTGCGGCTGCGATGCCTGTTGCGCCGCTTCCTGACCCTGCTTCGACGACTCCTGCGCCAGTTGCGCCGCCTGCCGGCTGTCCTCCCGCGCCGCCGCTGCATCCTGCGCCGCCTCCGCCGCCATCTGCCGGTCCGCAGCATCACGTCCTAGCTGCTCCGCATTCGCCTGCTGAAACTGATTCACCTGATCCTGAATCTGTTGCGCCGCCTGCTCGGCCGCCTGCTCCGCCTGCGCCAGTGCCTGCTGCTCCTGCGGCGTATCCGCCTGCGCCGCCTGCTGCGCCAGCGCTTCCTGCGCCTTCACCGCCTCCTGCACCTTTGCCACCAATTCCTTCGCCTGCGCCGCCGCCTGCTGCGCCTGCTGTGCATTCCCCGCAGGCGGTGCCGCCGGCGGCTGCTGGTTCTGCTGCGACGCCTGCTGCGCCTGCTCCGCCGTCTCCCGCGCATCCTGCATCGCATCCTGAAGATTCTGCACACCTTGCGCCGCCATCTGATTCTCAGCCGCGTCCTGCGCCAACTCTCCAGCATTCCGCTGCGCAAATTCCTTCGCCTTCGCTTCCAGCTTCTGCCCGGCCTCCGTCAGCTTCTGCTCAGCCTGCGCAAGTTCCTGCTGCTTCTGCGGAGTATCAGCCTGCGCCGCTTGCGCCTTCAACGCCTCCTGAACCCCCGAAAGCGCCTTCGCCTCCGCCGCAATCTCCAGCGCTTCCGTCGCCGCTCGCTCCGCACTCGCCTGCTTCGCCTCCGCCGCCTCGCGGGCCAGCCGCGCCTGCTCGTCCGCCAGCGCCTGCAACTGCGCAATCTGCTGCGCCTGCTGCTGCTCCTGCGCATTCTGCTGATGCTCCTGATCCAATTGCTGAATCGCCTTCTCAAGCTGCTGATTCGCCTCCTGCGCCAACTCCGCCCGCTCCTTCTGGGCATCCCGCAGCGGAATCTCCTGCGCATTCTCCGCCGCAGGATCCACCAACTCCTTCGCAATCCGCTCCAGATCCGGAGCCTGCCGCGCATACGCCGTCTCCTTCATCCGCTCCGCCAGCTGATTCAAAAGCTCCGACGCCTTCTCCGCATGCGCCTCGGACGACTCAATCTCCTTCAACACCTGCGGCTGAATCTGCGGGTCGTTCCTCAACTGGTCAGGCTTGTTAGCCATCTCCTGCCTCGCCGCCGTCAGTTCCTTCTTCACTTCTTCCATCTCCTTCCGAATCTCCTCCGCCTGCGCCGCCACCGTCTGCTCCATCAGCGACTTCGCATCCCGCCGGATCCGGATCTTCAACTCCCGGCTCCGCCCAGTCTGCGGTCCCTTGCGCTCAACAGGCAACCCGTCCGCCGCAATCAGCGCCACCACCACCTCATTCACACCCTCAAGATCATGCGCCGCCAGATCCACCACCGCCGCCCCACCCCACTCCGCCACTTCCGGCGAAATCCGCGTCGGCAATGGCGTCACCACCACTTTCTTCTCCGGCTTCCCCTGCGGCAATAGCTGCAAGGTCACCGACGCCACCCCGAAATCCTCACGCACCGTGTACTCCAGCGGCAGCTTCTCCGTCGGCCGCAACTCAAACTCGCTCTCCAGCGGCGAATCAATCGTCACCGTCGGAGCCCGGTCCATCTCCGCACGGATCACCGCATCATCCCTCACACTCTTGATCCCATGGCCGTCCGCAAACTCGAAAAACCAGTTCGTATCCATCCCCGGAGCCAGCTCCACTTCCCAATACGCCACGCTCGTCCCATCCACCTCCGCCAGCGCCACTTCCCCACTAGCCTTCCCGTCAACCATCGCCGACGCACTCACCACCGCACGGTTCAAAACCGCCTTCACCTTCACCTTCGTCCCCGCAGGCCCTATC
This sequence comes from Verrucomicrobiales bacterium, assembly GCA_947462995.1. GTDB lineage: Bacteria > Verrucomicrobiota > Verrucomicrobiia > Verrucomicrobiales > V1-33 > V1-33. The sequence goes on from CANHUG010000007.1 coordinate 20,537, forward strand.
AAATCCGCTCCCGCATTCTCCTTCATCTCCGCCGCACGACCCGTATAAGCCGGATACTCCCACGCCAGCGTGTAACTCTCCACCGACGGACGCGGCAGCACCGTCAGCTCAAACGGCAGACTCTGTGCCCGCCCAGCCGCCGCCACCGCCACAAACCCCGTCTCCACCGCCGGAATCCTCAACGCAAACCCGCTCTCGTCCGCCTCCACCTTCACCGCCGCATCCGGTAGCATCGTTTCCTCCACGACCTTCCCATCCGGCAAAGTCATCCGCAACGCCACCCGATCAGGCTTGCCCTTCACCGCCACCTCAATCCCCACAGGATCCCCCGTCGCCACCGTCTGCGCCCCATTCACCACCCGAATCTGCCCGGACCACGCATCACCAATATCCGCCAACGGCGCAAACACTCGCGCCACCAATCTCGGCACGGTCCGCGGCCAGAACGCAAACAAACCAGCCAGCACCACCAACCCAGCCACCGCCGCCATCGCCGGCCCACGCGCCCGCCGCCCGCTCAACTCCTGCCGCGCACTGATCTTGCCCACATCACCAACCGCATCACTCACCACCGCATCCAGCAACTCCCGCGACGATCCCTCCCCGGACTTCCCGGAAAGCTCCACCGCCGTCGATATCCGTTCCTGCATCTCCGGATGCTGCAACTCAAGCCAACGCGCCACCGACGTCAGCGTCAGCCGACGACTCAATGGCCTCACCAGAAAACGCCAGCACGCCATCAATGTCACCACCAGCGCCGCCACCGACAGCGCCAGCCTCACCAGCTTGTGCTGCACCCCGAACCCGAAATCCAAACCCATCACCGCCAGCACCGCAAACAAACCCACCGCCACCGTCGCCAGCGTCCCCTTCAACAACTGAATCCAGCGCGCTCGCCAGATCACCGATCTCAGCCTCGACACAATCGGCGCAGGCAGGCGGCGGACGTCAGAATCAGTATGCGGTGTTGCAGCCATGGCAGTCAGTCCCGGAGGACGGTTGAATCATCAGAATTGGGAAGCATCGCCCCCCGGTTAAACGTTAACCCAGAAAAGCTCATCACACCAGCCCCCCCTTCCGCCGCAGCACCCACTCCGCCGTCCCCGCACCAACCGCCACCAGCAGCAGCAGCCAGTTGTCCCACAAGGTCGTCTCCCGACGCTTGATCACCACTTTCGTCGGCTCCCCGAACAACCGGATCAGTTCATCAGCCGAACCCGGAGCAACCACCGCCCCGCCACTCAGCGACGCCACCTTCGCCGCCAACTCCCGATCCACACTGATCTCGCCAAGCTCCACAGGATTGCCCTCCGCCGTCACCGTCAGCTTCTGATCCACTCGCTCCACACTCTCCTTCGCCAGCAACTCAGCCACTTTGTCCCCCGCCAGCTCAATCCGGTACACTCCCGGATCCGCCAGCGACTCAACTTCAGTCTCATACATCCCATGCGAATCCGCACGGTACGTCAGCGGCTTCACCATGATCCGCTCGTCCCCTTTGTAAATCACCGCCTTCACATCCGCATCCGCCACCGGCCGGAAGGTCTCATCCACCAGCCGCGCCATGATCTTCACAGGCTGCCCAGGCTCCACACTCAGCCGATCCGTCCCCAGTCTCACAAAATTCGTCCCCGCTGCCAGATTCTGACCCGCACCCCACCGCATCAACTGTCCCCAGAACCGGTGGTGATACGTGTCCCCAACCCCATACCGGAATCGCCACGTCTGATCGAAATTCAGCATCACCACTTTCCCTAACCCAGTCTGCGCCGTCACCACCAGCGCCTGCTGCTGCTCAGTCTGACGCTGCCTCAACAACGCACTCGCCAGATCGCCCGCCGGCACCGCATCCGCTCGCCCAGGCACTTCCACCCCGGACGCGTCCAGCACCACAGGCTTCGCCCACGCCAGCACCGACGCCCCGGGCTTCACCGCCCGAATCGGATGCCGCCAGCTCAACGGCGGGATCTCATCCCAAATCCGCGCATTGTCGACTCCACTCAAGGACTGCAGGAAAATCGTGCTGCTCCGCCCGTCCGCAGTCAGCGCCAATCGATACGATGGCTCCGGCCCGAGATACACCGGAGCCGTCCCCGCGTCGTACTCCACCGGAATCAGCGCCCGCGCCGCCTCATTCGTAAACGCATGCGGCATGTGCGACGGGCCCGCCACCAGCACCAGCATCGCCCCGCGCCGGTCCACACACTCCCGGATGATGTTCCATGTCTCCTCGCCTAACGTCCCCGGCGGCAGGTCACCCAGAATGATCACATCAAACTTCCGCCAATCCTCCGGCTTCTCCGGCAGACGCGTCGCCTCCGAATCCCCGAACTTCCGCGCCGCACTCGCCGGAATCGCCGGCAGCGGCTCCGCTCCCGCTAGCGTATCCGGATGAATCAGCACATGCTGCAGGTGCACACTCTTGTCCCGGCTGTCGAACAGGTTCCTCAGATAACGGAACTCCCACCGCGGCACGTCGTCGATCAGCAGCACGTTCGTCCGGTCGTCACTCACCGCCACATCGAAATCCCACTGGTTGTTGTTCGGAAATAACTCGCCCTCGATCGGCTCGATCCGCAGCGAATACCCGAAAATCCCCTTCTCCGGCGGCTGATCCGCCAGCCGCAGCGTCGTCCGGAAATCATCCTCCGGCACCGGCACCGTCTGCTCCGATACCATCTTCCCTTCCTTCAGCAGCGTCACCTTCAACTCTTTCCCACGCAACCCGTCCGCCTTCAGATCCGCACGAATCCTCACACGGTCACCCAGAAACACACTCTGCGGACTCGTCAGCGCAATCACCGCCGCATCCTTCGTCCCGCGCGAACTCCCCGTCACAATCGCACTCACCGGGGATCCCTGGAGCCCCAGCCCACGCGCCGCATCGTCCGGCGGCAGCAACCCGTTGTGCCGGAAATCAGAAACCACCACCACCGACGCCAGATTCTCCGGCGGCCACGTCTCGCGAATCTTCTCGAGCGCTCCCGTCAGGTCGCTCCGACGCCGCAACGCCGTATCCTCCGTGAACGACTCCGGTGCCATCGACTCCACCTCCGCCGCCTTGCTCCCGAACCGCATCAGCTGCAGGGTGTACTTCTCCTTCACCTGATCAAGAAACGACGCCTTCCCGTTCCCCGGCCGCGTTAGCGCCAACCGCGCCATCTCCGCCCGAGTCCGACCCGTCGCCTCATCAATCTTCTCCCGCGCCTCAGCCGGCAACCCCTGGTAAAATGTCTCGTCCACCGCCAGCGCCAACGGCGTCGCTCCCGCCAACCCTTCCTCCATCGCCGTCGCCGCATCGCTGAACCCGCGACGCAACTGCCGCGAATTCCGCCCGTTCAATCCCGCACGCACCTGATTCAATCCCTCAAGCGTGTCATTGCCCAACCGCCGCCGCAGCATGTCCTGCACCCGTCTCAAATCATCACTCAACCCGCCGCCCGCAGCGTCAATCGCCCCGCGCGCCGTCGCCGCCCACTTCCGCGCCTCCTCCTCCAGCTGCCTCAATCCCTCCGCATCCTTCTCCAATCGCTCCTTCTCCTCTTCACGCCCTGACAACTCAATCACCCGCAGCGCCTCCGCCGCCGCATCCAGTCGCCGCTGCACTCCCCGTCCCTCCGCCAGCACTCCCGCCAGCGCAGGCCGACCCTTCATCACATCCATCCCCTCAAACACCGCCAGCGCCAGCTTCTCGTCCACCGGCATCCCCCGATCCGCTATCTGCATCGACGCAGAATCATCCACCAGCACCACCACGTTCCGGTCCTCCCGCCGCTCCTCATCCCGCGCAAACACTGGCTGCACCAGAATCGTCAGCACCGCCGCCGTCATCAGCAGCCTCAACCCCAGCAGCCAACGCCCCACCCCCGGCCGCACGATCCGCTTCTCCAGTTGATACAACCCGATGATGATCTCAATCGCCGCCGCCCCCACCAGCGCATTCACCCACAACGGCCACGACGACTCCAGCACCAGATGCCGCGCAATCGCCTGCCAGACCGACCAGATCGCCACCGTCCCCGCCGCCGTCCTCACCAACCCGCCAACCGCTCGCACCCATCCCCCACCCGGCAGCCGCCGCGAGGCCCAGTGAAGAATCACCCACAACGTCAGCAACCCGGCCGCCAGCAGCCATAAGGTCGCCGCAGGGATCCCCGTATCCAGTAAGTCAGTGCGCAGTGGTTTAGTCGGCATTCAGTACATCAGTGAAAATCATCGCCCGCTCACGAAACCCCACCCCCCTGCCGGACCCGGTCCAGCGCCGCCCGAAACTGCCGCGAGGGCTCGAACTTGTTCTCGAAATCAACCGCTAGATCCTCCCCGCTCCGCCGCCCCACCGCAATCCACCGCGTCAGCGCCGTCTCGCACAGCAGCAGAAACAACGCGCCCACCGCCAGATACTTCCACAGTTCCTCACCAAACTCCCGGCCCGACAGCACGTTGATGATGTCCTTCACCCCCGGCGGCTCCAGCAGCTCAATCCGGTTCCTCACAAAATCCAAGTCCTTCGGCCCCAGTACACTCAACCGGCTCTCCGCCGCATCATCCGCCACACTGAACGGAATCGTCCCATCCTTCCCCAGCAGCGCCCCGTATTCCTTCGCACTCTCCTTCGGCACCTCAATCCGATAAAGCCCCGGCACAATATCCTCCCCTAACCGCGCCACCAGCCCGCCCCGCGTGAACACCAGTTCCGCACGCCGCGGCCGCTCATCAGGCCCAGCCACCGGCAGCGATCCCACCACCGTCTCCGGCACCGTCCCACCAGGCGGAAACGGCGTCAGGCAATCCGACGAAATAATCTCCCGCTGCTGGCTCTGACTCCGCCAGTACACCTGCATCGCCGCCCCGCCACTCCCATCCACCAGATCAATCTGAATCGGATAGTAACGCCCGGCCTGCAGCGTCATCCGTCCCTCGCCCCCGCGCTCGATCACTTTCCGCCCGCCAATCGTCACCGCAAGGCTGTCATCCCCCCACCCGTCAAAAACATATTCCTCCGAGTACCGCGGCACAATCGCCCCAGTCCACCGCGCCGCGAAATCCGCCGGGACGCCCGCTCCAGGACTGCCCCCACCCCACTGAAAATCCAGCTTCGGATCAATCCTCACCAGCGCCGGCTGCCCCGTCGCCACTCCCTTGAAATACTCTCCCTTCAACCCGCCTTCACTCGCTCCCCTCGACAACGGCAGATTCAACTGCGCCGCCGGCTCCCGGTTCAACGGCTGCCCCTCAGGATTCGCTAGGTAATACACCAGCTGGTGCACCAGCGCCACAAACGCCTGCCGCGACGGCAGATTCCCAGCCGCCGTATCAAAATTGCACGACGCCATCAGCACACTCCCGAACCCGGACTTCACCGACGCTATGAACGCATCCCCATTCGCCGTCCGCCCGCCCGTCGACGCCCCGCTCGTCGCATCCGCTTCCATCTTCCAGTAACGCTGCAGCAGTGTCGTTCCAAGGTCGCTCTGCTTCGTGTCCGCCACCAATCGCAGCGCCGGATGCGTGAACGTGCTCATCGCCAGACTCACCCCATCCTTCGGCAATGCCTCGCTGATCAGCCGCGCCGGCAGAAACCGCCCGCCATCCGCCGTCCGCCACTGATTGTAAAACGCCGCGTCCGCTCCCGTCCCCGGCAGCACCATCAATCCACCACCGCCCTGCACCCAGCCCGTCAACCGCCGCGCCGCCGACTCCGGCAGCTTCTCCACCCCAGCCAGGATAATCACCCGCCACGCCGCAAACGACCCTAACCCCACCGCACGACTCAATGGCATCACCTCCGGTGCCATCGCCACCGCATCCTTCCCTCCTTCCTTTGGAGCCGAAAGCACCGACGGTGCCAGCGCCAGCGCCGTAAACGCTCCCGCCCGATCCAGAAACCGCTCCGCAGGATTCCCGTCAATGATCAGCACCGGCAACCGCTCGATCACATTGCAAACACTCACCGTCTCATCATCCAGCGCCAGTTCGTCGCGACCCAGCACCACCGCCTTCACCGGAAAACTCCCCGATTCCTTGAATTGATGCAGAAACCGCACGGTCTCCTTCGCCCCGGGCTGCAGTTGCCCAGTCCCCGGATCCTTCAGCACCGTCTCCCCAATGTGCAGCTCAACCCCTCCCGGCGTCACCGCCTCCGTCCCCGTATTCTCCACCGTCACATCAATCGAAACCGGCCGGTCCGTCCCGATCACCTCACGACTGTAAGCAATCCCCGCCGCCGTCACATTCCGGAACGAGGTCGGCAACGCATACTTCCTCAGCATCACCTTCGGCTTCGATGGCAATGTCTCCATCCCCGCCAGCAACGCCTCCCACCGCGCCCGGTTGTCCAGCTCCCATCCCATGTTCTGACCATCCGTCAGCACAATGATCTCTTTGTTAGGGTTCGACCCGCGGGACACCGCCACCGCCGCCGCCGCCAGCGCATCAAACGCCGCCATCCGCCCGCGCACCGGCTTCATCCCGTTCAGCGCTTCCATCAGCTCGGTCTTGTTCACCACCGGCTCCGACACCCGCGCCATCGGCACCGGCCCGCCCAGAATCAGGCTGAACGCATTCCCTCCCCCGGCCTTCTCAATAATCTCCCGCGCCTCCAGCAGCGCCAGATCGAAATTCGTTCCCGCCGCCCCAGCCCGCAGCTGCATCGACGTCGACCCGTCAATCACAATCGCCACATCCTTCCTCCCAGTCGTCCCGAACCGCTTCAGATTCCACTGCTTCTCATACATCACCGCCAGCACCGTCAGCCCCAGCAGCGCCAGGCCCCCTAGCAACAAAATCCAGAACCACTTCCGCCGCCCGCGCAGCACAATCGCCGTCGTGATCGCCACCAGCGACAACAGAAAACCCGGCAGCACCACCACCCACGGAATCGCCGAACCCGGCGGCACAAACGGACGCGCCACCGCCAATGCCAGCAACCCCATCAGCAGACACCGCGCCCCCATCAGCAACGCCTCCTCAAGCTCAATCCGGCTCTTCCGCGACTCCACAGAATCGATCAGAAACTGCATCGCCCCCCAATCCATCACCTTCGCCGCCTTCCGCGAAAACAGGTGAATCGCAATCGGTATGAGCACCGCCCCAAGCCCGGCCAGTAACGCTGTATTGATGAAGGACACGCAGGTTCGTCAGGAAAATTGTTTCAGCGACGCGACGCTCGACGCGCCAGAAAATCAGCCATCGCCCGCGTGTAAGGCGTTCGCGTCGACAACGGCACGTAATCCGCATTCAATCGCCCGCACGCACTCTCCAGCTTCTGCACGTGCTCCCGCACCCGCTCCAGATATGCCGCCCGGATCGTCCGCGGATCCACCTTCACTTTCCCCACCACGCCCTCCAGATCCTTGAACTCCTGGCTCGGCCCAAACGGAAACGTCAGCTCCTCCTCCGCCATCACATGAAACAGCACCACTTCATGATTCTGATACCGAAAATGATGCAGCGCCTCCACCAACTGCGGCGCCGGCTCGAAACAATCCGTCAGGATCAGCACCAGCCCGCGCGACGGAATCCGCTCCGCCACCTCATGCAGGGTCGCCGCCAATCGCGTGTCATTCCCAGTCTCCGTCCGGTCCAGCTCCCCTAGCACCTGCCTCACCTGGCTCGGCCGGCTCGCCGCCTTGATGTACGACCGGATCCGGTCGTCAAACGTCACCAGTCCCACCGCATCCTGCTGCTTGATCATCAGATACGACAACCCAGCCGCCAGATACCTCGCATACTCGAACTTCGACACCTGCTTCCCAGCCACCGGCGCAGACAGCTCCCCGCGGTACTTCATCGACCCGGAACAATCCAGCACCACCGTCGCCCGCAGGTTCGTCTCCTCAATGTACTGCTTGATGTAATACCGGTCGCTCTTCGCAAACACCCGCCAGTCCAGATCCCGGATGTCATCCCCCGGCGCATACTGCCGGTGCTCCGCAAACACCACACTGAATCCCTTGTTCGGACTCGTGTGCCGCCCCGACATCGCCCCCTGCTTCTTGGCCCGCGCCATGAACTCAAGCCGCGCAAATGTCGCCGCCGCTTCGTCAGGAAGCAGCCGCATGTAGGAACTCTCAGGTAACGATGCCATGAAATTTCAGTCGGTTCTCTCACCAGCACTTCCCGCTCCACTCCCGCTGCCGCCCACGCGTCAGTCGAGTGGCTTGCTGTAGCGTTTCCATGCCCGGGGTTTGCGGCGGCGCTTCGGGAACAACAGGCGGAACAGCCACGCAAATGGCGCCGTCAAGACGTAGCCGAGCGAGCCCAAAAAGGTCTGTGGTGGTTGACGCCTCACACTTCAAGTTCGGCCTTGGGTTTGAAATGCTCCAGCAGCATCCGCACAATCTGATCACTCTTCACACCCGCCGCCTCCGCATTGAATGTCGTCAGAATCCGGTGCCGCAACACCGGCAGCGCACAATGCTGCACATCAGCAGTCGTCGCATGAAACCGGCCCTGCAGAATCGCCCGCGCCTTCGCCGCCGTAATCAGATAAATCCCGGCACGCGGCCCAGCCCCCCATCCCACCATCTCCTTCACAAAATCCGGCGCATCCGCCTCCTTCGGCCGCGTCGCCCGCACCAGCGTCGCCGCATACTCCACCACGTGATCCGCCACCGGCACCCGCCGCACCACGTCCTGCAACTCCATCACCGTCTTCCCATCCAGCAGCTTCTCTACCGACACCTTCTTCGTCCCAGTCACCTGACGGATGATCGCCTGCTCCTCCGCCGCCGTCGGATACCCAACATGAATGTTGAACATGAACCGGTCCAACTGCGCCTCCGGCAACGGAAACGTCCCCTCCTGCTCAATCGGATTCTGCGTCGCCAGCACAAAAAACGGCTCCGGTAGCTGGTAACTCGTCTCCCCCACCGTCACCTGCCGCTCCTGCATCGCCTCCAGCAGCGCCGCCTGCGTCTTCGGCGGGGTCCGGTTGATCTCGTCCGCCAGCACCATGTTCGCAAAAATCGGCCCGTGCACAAACCGGAAGTTCCGCTTCCCGCTCGCCTGGTCAATCTCCAGAATGTCCGTCCCCGTAATGTCCGCAGGCATCAGGTCAGGCGTGAACTGAATCCGCTTGAAACTCAAATCCAGCACCTTGCTCAACGTCGACACCAACAGGGTCTTCGCCAGCCCGGGCACACCTTCCAGCAGCGCATGCCCTTTGCAGAACACCGCAATCAGCATCTGCTCCACCACATCCGTCTGCCCCACAATCACCTGCCCAACCTGCTCCTTCATCTCCCGGTAAACCGTATTGAGTCGGTTCACAGTCTCCCGGTCGTCTTTCAGACTCGTTGTCTCAGGGGGCACAAGGCGTTCACTCATGCAGAGACAGGCATCAGTTCCAGCCCACAGTCAACTCCGCGCGCGTGATTCTTGCGGCTCACACCCGTAAACCCGGCAATCGCCGACCCGTGGGTCAGGCATTCCCCGACCACTTTCACGCTATTCCAACCCAAGCCACCTCACCACCGGCGGCTGCGCCGTCAAAAGCCACAGCGACAACCCCGCCGTCACCCCCGTCCACAGCAGCAACCACGGGTTCTTCAACAGCTGCTCAGGCTCCAATCGCGCCCCAGTCTCGCTCATCGCATGCCGGAAATACGCAATGATCGCAAACAGGATCACCGGAAACACCAGCACCTGCCCCCTCAACGGCGGCAGCGACGCCATCGCCAGCCCAGCCCCGAAACAAAACAGGTTCGCATACGTGATCATCGCAATGATCAGGCTGTTCTCCGTATACACACTGAACGACTTCCGGTACCGCCCGCTCACCTCCGGATCATTGATGAACCGGAACTCCGCATACCGCTTCCCAGTCATCAGCAGCGCCCCAAACGCCCACCACGCCAGTACAATCGTCCACGGCGGCCACCGCCACTCGCCCAGCGACAACGCAAACCACCCCAGCCACAGCCGGATCGGATTGTTGAAGCTCTCCGCAATCACATCCATGAACGCCCGGTCCTTCAATCGCACCGGCGGAATATTGTACACCAACCCGCTCGCCAGCAGCATCCCCAGCGCCAGCACATACCCATCGCTGAACAGCCGCGCCGCCATCCAGAACCCAGCCACAATCAGCACCCCCATCATCACCCACAAATACTTCACCTTCACTCGCCCCGCAGGAATCCCCCGATGCCGCTTCGTCGGATGCAATCGGTCAAACGGCGCATCCAGAATCTCGTTCAGTATATAATTCGCCGACGCAATCAGACACGCCGGCACCAGCGAAACCAGCGCCGGCAGCACCGCATCCCCATGGTCCCAGCAGTCCGGATGCAGCGCCACCACCACCACATGCCCGAAGACAATGAAGATGTTCTTCAACCAGTGATCAGGACGCGCGATTTTGAGATATTCCAGCATGGGCAAGGCCCCAGACTCTCAACTCGCCGCCACCGCCTTGTCATGCGGAAAAAACCACGGCGCAATTTCGCCGTTCGACAGCAGCAGAATCCCGTTCAAGGTTCCCAGCCGTTCCCCGCCCAACCACATGCCGCTCGAGGACCTCCGTCAGAAAATCGATGCCGTCGACCGCGACCTGCTCCGCCTCCTCAACGAACGCGCTGACCTCGTCCACGAGGTCGGCCTCGTCAAAAAACAGGCCGGTCTCCAGATCTATGCCCCGGAACGCGAAGAAGCCGTCTTCCAAGGCCTCGTTCGCAAAAACTCCGAAATGCAGGGCCGTCTCCCCGAACGCAGCATCCGCGCCATCTACCGCGAGATCATGTCCGCCGCCCTCGCCCTCGAAGACGATCTCCGCATCGCCTACCTCGGCCCAGAAGGCACATGGACCCACCAGGCCGCCGTCAGCCGCTTCGGTGCCAGCGTCGCCTACTCCCCCACCGAATCCCTCGAACAGGTCTTCGACGCCGTCGCCCGCCGCACCGCCGACTACGGGGTCGTCCCCGTCGAAAACAGCACCGAAGGCGCCGCCGTCCACACCCTCGACCTCTTCGCAGAAAGCCCCGTCCACATCTGCGCCCAAATCCTCCTCAGAATCGAAAACTGCCTCATGTCCCGCAGCCCGCGGGAAGACGTCCGCGTCATCTACAGCCACGCCAATGTCTTCGCCCAGTGCCGCCAGTGGCTCCTCCGCCACTTCCCGGACGCAGACCTCATCGAGGTCCCCAGCACCACCCGCGCCGCAGAAATCGCCTCCCGCACCCCCCACTCCGCCGCACTCGGCGGTCCCCTCGCCGCCCAACTCCACGGGCTCGAGGTCCTCGATCACCGGGTCCAGGACAGCGCCACAAACTCCACCCGCTTCCTCGTCCTCAGCGAACGCACCTGCCCAGCCAGCGGCCGCGACCGCACCTCCATCATGTTCAGTGTCCGCAACGAACCCGGCTCCCTCTTCCAGGCCCTCGCCCCGTTCAACGACCTCCACCTGAACCTCTCCAAAATCGAAAGCCGCCCCTCCCGCCGCCGCGACTGGGAGGTCTTCCTCTTCCTCGACGTCCTCGGCCACTGCGAAGACGCTCCCGTCAAAAAAGCCCTCGGCGAACTCGCCGCCCACTGCAGCTTCGTCCGCGTCCTCGGCTCCTACCCAGCCACCGCAGAAGTCAGCCGCTCCTGACCTCGCGTGCCGCTTCCTGACGACGCCATGCCCTCCGCCATCCCGCTCGACTCCGTAGCGGCCCCCTCCCCACCTTCCTCACCTCCTTCCTCCCGCCGCAGCGGCAGCAGGCTCTCCCTCCGCAACGGAGCCCTCGCATGGTTCATCGCCGGCTGGTGGTTCCTCCCCGCAGGCATCATCCAGGAAATCTGGCTCTGGGCCCTCCTCCTGCCTTCCCTCTGGTTCTGCCGCGACGACGCCCTCCGCCAGCTCCGTCCCGGCGGGGTCGCCCTCCCCACCGCCGGCTTCCTCTTCTCTCTCCTCGGCCTCTCCGCCGCCACCGGCCACCTCTCCTCTCCAGACGACCTCCTCCGCGCCCTCCGCGACATCTTCGGGCTCCTCGTCTTCATCATCTCCATCGGCGCCGCCGCCTCCGACGACCAATGGCTCAAAACACTCCGCCGTGTCTGCGTCCGCATGGCCCTCATCTCCGCAGTCGTCAGCCTCATCGTCTTCTGGGGCGTCAACGGAGCCGCCCACTTCGGCGAACGGCTCCGCAATTGGTTCGTCCACGGCGGCCAACACCCAGTCCCCACCGGAATCGCATGGGGCTTCGCAGCCGTCTGGGCAGGCACCGGCTTCACCAGCGCCTCCACCCCACGCAGACGTCTCCGCTGGGCCGTCGGCCTCGCCATCCTCGCCTTCGCCATGTGCTGCTGCCAAAGCCGCGGCGCCGCCCTCGCCGCCTCCGGCGGCTTCGGCATCCTCGCCCTCGCCGGCCGCTCCCGCCGCTCGTGGATCCCTCTCCTCATCGCCCTCGCCGCCGCCGCCGCCTTCCACTCGGTCTCCACAGCCCTCGCATGGCGCGCTGAACAAGCCCGCTCCAACCCCACCGCCAGTCTCCTCCCCTCCCAACCTCCAGACCCCGACCTCGAACGGCTCTCCCAGCAAGGCCTCAAAAGCTGGATCGACCGCGGCGACACCGGCCGCATCGGCCTCTACGGGGTCATCCTCCGCCGTCTCGCCAATAACGAGGAACGGCTCTTCGGAAAAGGCTGGTCCGCCCCGGATTCCTCCGCCGCAGAAGTCGGCTGGCCCGCCGACCACCCCCACAGTGTCTGGATCGCCTCGCTCTACCACCACGGCCAGATCGGCGCAGCCGCCCAGTTCCTCCTCGCCGTCTTCCTCCTCTCCCGCGCATGGGCCGTCTACCGCCGCGGCCGCGGCCTCGAACCCCTCGTCCTCCTCACCTTCGGCATCGGTGCCTGCATCTTCGACGGCCACTCCCTCACCACGTTCTTCACTCTCCCGCGCTACGAACCGCTCGTCTTCTGGCTCCCCGCCGCCCTCGCCGGCGGCCGCTGGCTCGCACCAGACCCTCCATCCGACCCCGCCACCCCTAACAACACCTCGGACGTCCCCTGACGCCCACGCCTCACTGCGCAGCCGGCCGCTTCAGGGTCTCATTCAGCAGCTCACCCAGCGCCGCAGGCGTCGCCGCACTCTTCACCACCGCCTCCCCGCGGCACACATGCACCACCGTCCCCTCCCCAGGCTCAGCCTGCCCCTTCAGAAACGGATGCGCCGCCACTAACTCCTTCGCCGCATCACTCCCGTCCAGA
>CANHUG010000008.1 GCA_947462995.1 Verrucomicrobiales bacterium
ACCCAACGCCCGCCTCTCAAATCTCAAATTTCAAATCTCAAATCCCTCCCCCCCCCTCCCCCCTCACCCGGAGCTTGCATTCCCCCCAATGGCCGGGTTCAATACCCCCCATGCCCGCCCTCCTCCGTCTCGTCTCTCTCATGGCCCTCCTCACCGGCTCCCTCTACGCCGGCGGCCGATCCACCCCCCTCTACATCGGCTTCCACTCGGAGGCCGATGAGACGGACAACCCCAAAATGATGCGCCAGGAGGTCATCGACGGCGAGGTCTACCGCTTCCACGTCTCCCCCGACCTCGTCACCAGACACTTCTCAGGCTTCTACTCCTTCGCCGCCGACGACGGCTCCATCGGCGTCGCCCTCAAGCTCACCGAAGCCGGCCTCCAGGCCCACCAGGTCATGGTCTCCATGGTCCGCGGCAAACTCACCCGCGTCATCGTCAACGGCCGCCCCGTCGACGTCCAGCGCATCACCGCCCCCCGCAACTTCGACGGCTACATGGTCATCTGGCAGGGCCTCACCGAAGCCGACCTTAAACTCATGTCCAAAAAACTCCGTCGCCTCGACCCGCCGGAGCCTCCCATCGAGTAACCCCGACACGGCTCCCTCCCTTCGCATGCGCCTCCCGCTCCCGCGGCCCCCCCGCGCCCTCGCCCTCGCCGCCTCGCTCTCCCTCGCCGCCTGCCACCGCGCCGAGGAACCCCCACCATCCCCTCCAGAAGTCGTCGTCACCCCGGCCCCAGCCGCCGAACCCACACCCGCTCCGCCACCGCCTCCCCAGCCATCCCCCGCCCCGACGCCGCCCAAACCTCTCCGCTCCGGCCCGACCTTCTCCCTCCCCACAGACAACAAGGCGCTCTTCTCCAACGACCCAGCCTCGTTCTTCATGTTCGTCGACCGCTATAAGGACGGCATCACCTCTCAAGTCTGGGAAGGCGGCTCCTACGGCTTCGTCAGAAACTCCCGCACCACCGCCCACGGCGAGGTCTTCACCAAGTTCCACGAGGGCATCGACATCGCCCCGGTCGCCCGCGACCCCAAAGGCGAACCCACCGACCCTGTCCGCGCCATCGCCGACGGCACCGTCGTCTACACCCTCAAACCGCCTCTCACCAGCAACTACGGCAACTACCTCGTCGTCGCCCACCCCTGCGGCCCCAAAGCCGGCACCTACTACAGTCTCTACGCCCACCTCCACCACATCGAAACCACCGTCGGCACCACCGTCCGCCGTGGCGAGCAACTCGGCGTCATGGGCCATACCGGCGCCGGCATCGACCGCCGCCGCTCCCACCTCCACCTCGAAATCGCCTTCCTCCTCACCGATCGCTTCGACGACTACTACACCAAACACTTCCGCAGCCCCAACGGCCACGGCAACTTCCACGGCAGCAACCTTACCGGCATCGATGCCGCCGCCTTCCTCATCGCCGCACACCGCGACCCAGGCCTCACCCCTGCCGACTTCCTCAAAAACGACAAACCACTCTGGCGCGCCCTCGTCCCCTGCCGCGACGGCGCAGAACTCGACATCGTCCGCCGCTACCCATGGCTCCGCCTCCCCGGCCCCCCATCCGCCTCATGGGAAATCGCCCTCAACGGCGCAGGCGTCCCCCTCTCCATCTCCCCATCCCCGCAATCCGTCCAGTTCCCCGCCGTCTCGTGGGTCCGCCCCTCACCAACCTCCCACTCATGGGCCTCCCGTAACCTCCTCTCAGGCTCCGGCAACACCGCCACCCTAGCCACTGAAGGCGCCCGCTACCTCCAACTCCTCTCCGGCGACTTCTGATCCAATACCCCCGCCAATCCCCGTCACCGCACGCCACCCTGCAAGCGGCGTCCTGCCGCTTGACTACATCCCGCACCACTCCGCCCCTCTAACCCCTCACTTCTTCTGCTCCTTCGCCAGCACCTCCAGATAATCCAGCAGACTCGCAAAATCCTTCACCGTCAGCTGATTCATCAACCCCGGCGGCATCAGACTCGTCGGCAGCTTCTGCCGCTCCTGAATGTCCGCGACCGCTAGCTTCTGCTCGGCCCCAGTCTGATTCCGGATCGTCACCTCCGTCGCACTCTCCTGCACCACAAATCCCATCACCGGATCACCCTTCTTCAGCACAAAGAAATGCGTCACAAATCCCTGCGCCAGCGTCTTGTTCGGATTCAGAATCGCCTCCGCAAGCTCAGGCCGTTTGTACGTGTCCGCAATGTTCCCCAGATACGGACCCTTCTGCGCCACATCCTTCCGCACCGTATGACAATTGTTGCACGTCGCCTGCGCAAAAATCTGCGCGCCCACCACCGCATCCCCCTTCGTCTTCACCACCGCCGCAATCACATCCTCCACCTTCATCGTCTCGATCTTCGGCAGATCCGCGTCCGCCGGATCCAGCTTCAGCGCCTTCACCGCCACCAACGCCGCCGCAGCCACCGCCTTGTCCTCATCCTTCAGCGCCGCCAGCACCTTCGACGCAAACGGCCGGTGCTTGATCCGCGCCACCGCCTCCAGAATCTGCGCCCGCCGCCGCACATCCGCCCACCCCGCCTCCAGCGACTTCACCCCCTGCTCGCGCGCCTCCGGCGCACCCGAATTCCTAGCACTCAACGCCAGCACCGCCGCTTCCGCCCACAAACCCGTCCCGCCATCCACCTTCGCCGCCAGTTCCTCGAAATACGTGTGGAAATTCTCCAGCTTCGGAGCCCCCAGGAACGCCGCCACCGCCCGCTCGCCAGCCTCGCGGTCATTCCCGAACCTCCCCAGCGCCACCGGCATCGCCCGCCATGCCTCCGCACTGTCCGTCTTCGTTAGAATCGTCACCGCATCCGCGCGCTCAGCCCCCGCTGTCTCCCCACTCGTCGCCGCCTGCACCAGCACCGGCACCGCTTCCTGCGGCACCCCGTCCTTCTTCACCAATTGCCCGATCAGCGCACTCCGCACCTTCGCATCCGTCGCCGCCAGCACCACCATCTGCCGCGCCGCCGCATCATCCTCAATCCGGTTGCGCGTCATCTCCCCAGCAAGCCACGCCGCTTCCTCCCCCTTCACACGCCCTAGCGCCCCCTGCAGCGCCGTCAGCACCTTGCCCGACTCCACCCACGTCTCCGGCTGATAATAAGGCCCGCGCGTGTCCGGCCGCGTGCCCCACGAATCCCCCTTCCAATCGCCCTCGTGAAAATGCAGCCGGCATAACGCCGCCAGCAATCCCCGCAGCCGCGCCGAATCACCTTCCTTGCCGACCCGCGCAATCAACCCGTCCACCACCGCAGGCTCGTGCATCCTCATCAGCGCATATAGCGCCCCCTTCCTCTGCTCATAAGTCGCATCCGCCCGATCCACGACCGAGAAACACGCATCCGCTGCCTTCAATTCCACCAGCGCCCGGAACGCCGTGTGCGCAATCACCGGATCCGCATCTCCTAGCAATGGCAGAATCGCCCCCGCACCCTCCACCTTCCCGGTCCGCGCCAGCGCCACCATCGACTCCAGCCGCACCCTCACATTCTCCGACTCGCAACCCGCCCGCAACACCGCCAGCGGCGCACTCGCCGCAGAAACCGGCCGGTCAGCCAGCGCCCGGATCACCCAGGCCTGAATGTCCCCGATCTTCGCCAGCGCCGCCATCTGCTCTGTGCTCTTCCCCGCCATCGATTCATTCAGCGCAAACACCGCCGCCACTCGCGAAGCCAGCGGCACGGTTTCCTTCGCCGCCAGCGCCACCAGCGCCTTCACCGTCGCCTCCGACGGAGCGCCCCGCCGACCCAGCGCCCGCACCGCTTCCAATCGCCGCCGCGCACTCGGACTTTCCAGAACCTTAACCAATTCCCCGTCACTCGCCTTCTCGAAATCCGGCAATGCCTCCGGCGTGTACCCCTTCGGCTTCACACCCACAATATACCCCACATCCTCTCCTCCGTAATTGAAGGTCGCACCCCTCCAGCTCGCGGCATACAACCGGCTCATCGCGTCAGGATCCACATCCGTCACCCGCGTCATCCCGATGAATTCCCTGACGTCATCCTTGTACGTCGCCCCGTTAGGCGTCACATGGTGGCTGTACGTGAAACTCCGGCCCCAGTCGCACGTCAGCGGCACATTCGCATACCGCTCAGGATAACCCGGCTCGTTCAACCACGCCCCGCCGCACCCGGACCCGCCGCCATACTCCGCCAGCGGCTTGATGTGCTCATCTCCGAAATTCATATACAGCCTCGGATACCCGTGGTCCTCCAACCCCGTGAAATGGTGAAACCGCATGTCCCAGCCACCACCGTCATTCGTGTTGTCACGGCAGAACCCGTCCAGCAGCGGGCTCATCGCCACATCCAGAATGTTCCGCGTCCCCGTCGCATACACCTGCAAATCCGTCCCGTCAGGCCGCACCCGCACCACCCCGCCATAACGGAACTGCAGCTTCTTCCCGTCCGTCCCTTCCGCCTCCCTGAACCCGAAATCCCCCGTCGCCACATAAAGCCATCCATCAATCCCCAGCGTCAACCCGTTCGTCGTATGGTCCGCCGGCCGGTCCGCAAACCCGAACGCAATGTTCTTCACCAGAATCTTCTGCTCGTCACTCACACCGTCCCCATTATGATCAATGAACGCACTCAGATGCGGCGGATGCACCAGGTACAACCGATCGTGATCCCACACCGAGCCACGCGGACTGTCCACATCCGAGACATACAGATTCGACTGATCCGCACGACCATCCCCATCCAGATCCTTCAACCGGATGATCGAACCCCGCAGCGGCTTCCGGTCCAGTGACCCATTCTTGTCGCAAGACACATACAGCGTCCCGTCCGGAGCCGCCGCCACATACACCGGATAATTCGCCGCCGGCGGCGTCGCAAACACACTCACATCAAACTCCGCAGGCACCTTCACATCAGACAGCACTTTACTGTCATCCGCGCCCGCTTCCGCCGCCACACTCACCACCTCCGTCTCCGTCCCATGCACCGCCAGTTCCCAGATGCTCCCCCAGCCCCCCGCATCCGTCCCCAGAAACGTCACCCGTACATACCTGACCCCATCCCGCTTGAATGCCACCTCGCTAGTCCCCTTCAACACATTCTTCGACCCGTCATAAAGCAACTCCCACGCCTTCCCGTCCGCCGATCCCTCCACCTTGTAACGGTAAACCGCATGCGATCCCTCCCACGCAATCCGCGCCCCCGTCACCGCCTGCGCCTTGCCCAGATCAACCTCCACCCACTCCCCAGTCTGCGCCCCATTCGCACACCACCGCGTCGCCATCTTCCCATCCACCGCATTCGCCGCCACATTGCTCTTCCCGCCCTCCTCCGACGACGCCTTCGCCGCCTTCCCTGACGCCAGATTCACCGGCACGCGCTTCGGCTCCGCGCGCTTCACATAATCCTCCGGCCGCTTCCCTGCCGACCACACAATCCCGCGCGCCAGCAGATCCAGAAACTTCCCGTCGCTCACCGTCTCGTTATGGTGCCCCAGCGTCGTCCCGAACACCCGCGTCTTCCCCATGTAATCGCTTGTCCACACACACGGCTCCGACTTCCCGTTCTCCTGATTCTTCGCCTCCCCAAGCACCGTCGTCCCCGGCCACACCTTCTCAATCCAGTACAACTCCCCGGCCGGATTCGCCCACGCCGGCCCCCAGCCCTGCATCACCGCATGCCCCGCATTCACATTCCGCACCTCATGCGGATAATGCGCCCCGTGACGATGCGACGTTACCCCGCAGAACTTGAACCATTCCTCCGTCCCGTCACGGTAGCAATGCATCGCACAGTGAATCACCACCCCGGGCTTCCCCTCCTTGTGCGGCTTCAGAATCCGCTGCGTCCACTCCGGATCCTTCACGTCCGCATAACACTCGTTGTGCACAATCACATCGTACGCCGCCGCCCAGTTCGCATCCTCATACACCTTCATCTTCGACGCCGTCGACACATTCGGATCCAGAAACACCGTGAACTTCACATTCGCCCTCTCCTCCACCCCCTGCGGAATCAGATCCGCCTGCGCCGGATAATCATGGCAACACCCCCCGGTGATATACAGCACCTTCAGCGGCTCGACAGCACCAGCCGTCAGCACCGTTCCAGCCAGCAGAGAAGCAACAATTCGTGAGGTCATAGTCAAAATCAAAGTTCCGGAGAATCGCCCCTACTGGCCCCCACCACCCCCTCCTTGTCAAGCCCGAGGCGCACCCGCGCACGACCGGCGCCTCCCCGCCCCACTCCGAACTTCGCCCTGGTGTCAGGATGCTCCCAACACCAGTTTTCACCCCTCACGCATCGTCCCGCTCGTCATGCTCCCGCTCATTCCCGATTTCCCGCTGACCCGGCTCTGGCCGGGACTCGTCTTCTCCGTGCTCCTCCTCGGAGGGACCGCCAACGCCGCCCCTCCCGCCGCCCCGGGCAATCCCACCGCAACCACCCTCGCGCCGGACCGCGTGCTCATCTCATGGACCGATCTCTCCGACAACGAGTCCGCTTTCGTCGTCGAACAAGGCGAACCCTCCTCCGCTCCCGTCGTCTGGTCCCCCGTCGCCGAGGTCGCCGCAAATCTCACCGCCGCCGAAGTCGGCGGATTGCTGCCAGCCACCAACTACTCATTCCGGATCGTGTCCGTAAACGCCGACGGCAGAACCCCAACCTCGCCCCTCTCCCTCAAGACACCTCCCCCCGGCGGCTCCTTCCTCGGCCGCGCCCATGAAGCCAACGGCATCTACTCCTTCGCCATGTCGGGCCCCAACCGCATCGAACGCTTCTCCCTCGCCTCCCGCCAGTGGCTCACCCCCCTGCCCATGCTCCAGCCAGCCGGTGCCATCTGGACCGACGAACTCGCCACCTACGCCGCCGAAGACAAACTCGTCGTCCGCTGGGACCACGCCACTTCCACCCGAAGCATCTTCATCACCGCTGGCGCAAAGATAACCTCTCTGTTCATCGCCGGCGACTCCCTCGGCGTCTTCTACGGCCCCCTCGAGATGTTCAACCGCCGCACTGGCGCATGGCTCCTCAGAGATTTTCTCTTCGCACCAGGTGTCGCCAGCACCGGCTTCTCCGGCCCGAGCGTCGATCCCGCCACCGGACGCGTCTTCTACCGTACCAACGGCATGGTGCACCCAGACATCTTCAGTTTCGATTCCGTTACGTCGGCCTTCCACTTGGTGATATGGAGCAATCGAGCCAACTTCCGCAGGTATCCGGCAGCCTCATGGACCCGCGTATTTGCGCGCGGCACCAGGGTCATGGACGACGCCGGCTCCATCTTCAGCACTTCCGGCCTGTCCTATCTGAACTCCTTCGGCCCCGTCAGAATCGACGACGTCACCTTCCTCGGCGACACCGTCCCCATCGTCCTCCGCGGCGCTCAACTCACCGCCTACGCCAACAACATGGAGGTCCGCGGCACCGCCTCCATCACCGCGGAAAAGGGCCTCCGCGTCGCCATCTCCGGCGATGACGCCCTCGTCTTCCACGCTGACGAAAGCTCCACTCGCGGCATCGGCTTCGAAGCTGTCCCGCTCCGCTCCCTCAATGCCCCCGCAGGCGGGCTTCCCGTCGACCCCAACGGTCTCCGCTTCACTCCCGACAACGCGATCGCAGACCGCAATGGTTCCATCTGGCTCGCTAGCGGAATCCACTCCTCTTTGTTCCAATGGTCCCCCGTCTCCCGCTCCTACACCCGCAGCATCCCTGTTTCTGCCATCCCCGGCTCCATGGCTTACGACGCGGAAACCCACCGGCTCTTCCTCACCGAACGCGTCAACAGCCGCGAAATCCTCTCTCTGAACCTCAACGAGGACTTGCCTCGCGGCACTCCGTTCGCCCGCACCGCCAGCACAGCCCTCACATTCACCGGCAATCACCTCCTCGCCGCCGGCGGCGGTGACGGCAGATTCTTCCTTCTCGACCGCAACGGCAATCAGTCCGCCACGTTGAGCGGCCAGGGCATCATCGGCAGGCACATCGCATGGGATCCCTTCAACCGCCGCATCTGCTTCGTCGCCCCGCTCTCATCAGGCTACGCCATCTCCACCATCGACATCACCCCGACCGACACTTTCGGCACATTCCGCCCAGGAGTCATCGAGCCCACCAACACCCAGTTCTTCCCCCTCCGCTTGAGCGGTGATGGCAACCTCGTCGCCACCAGCCAAGGCGTTGTTCGCCGCACCAGCGACTTCAGGGTCGAACGCCAGCTCCGCGGCTCCGCCATCACCGACTTCATCTGGCTAGGCAACCGCCTCGTCACTCTCGAATGGCTGTCCTCCTCACTATCACGTCTCCAGCGCTGGTCTCCCGCCTTCGACCGCGAACGCGCCGCCCTCCTCCCCGGCACCGCCCTCCGCGTCCTCGCCCTCCCCGATGGCGGCTTCGCTGTCATCACTCTAACTTCCACAGGCTCTCCTGCCATCCACCTGCTCGACGCCTCATTCTCTCTCTCCCATTCAGACGATCCCGCGCCTCTCTCCATCGTCTCCCCACCGAACTCTCTCCGCGTCCCCTTCGCCACCGAAGCAACCTTCGAAGTCCTCGCCCTCGGACGCCCTCCCCTCCAGTATCAATGGTTCAAGGAACAACAACCCATCGCCGGCGCCTCCGGAAGCGCCCTCCAGATCCCTAACGCCGGTTCCCGCGCTGCAGGCCGCTACCACGTCCGGGTATCCGACGCCTCCTCACATGTCGACTCGCCGGTCTTCGAACTCGCCGTCGGCCCGGTCGCCCCCTCCCCATGGCGCTCCCGCAGCAGTCTCCTCGTCAGCAGCACCGGCCAGATTCGCGAATTCCTCGACGACGCCGACGGCACGCTCGTCCAGTCAATCCCGGTCCCGCCTCCACCTTCAGCACCCTCCCCGGACTCGCCCGCCGTCGTCACAGGCGTCGCTTCAGACCGCATGGGTCGACTCCACGTCATCAACCGCGTCCCGTCCGGAAGCATCTACATCAATCACCTCAGCACCTACGACCCAGGCATGCAGCGCTGGATTCACCGCGAAGCCCGCGACATCGGCCCGACGATCGTTTCCGCCGGCGACTGGCTCATCTCCACCTACGGCAGAATGCACAGCCAATCCGGCACATGGGACTTGTTCCCGAGCCTTGACGACGCGACAACCATGCGCCCGGCAGGCACTCCGGATGGCACCCCCATCACCATGGACGACGACGGCACTGTCCGCCGGTTCGATCCTGTCAGCAGAGAATGGTCGTTCATGGCAAGAATCTCGCGGAACGCCTTCATCGAATCGTTCACCACCGACCCCGACGGCCGTCTCTACATCACTGCCGCCGGAACGTTCCGCACCTACTCCCCCGATGGCCGTCTCCTCTTCAGCCGCGCTCACGGCATCGCCTCCCCCCTCCAGAACCTCTCGCTCGGCGGCCCCGATGGCAGAATGCTCGCCGCCGGTCCCATCCGAGGCGCCTCCGTACCCCTAGCACCAGTCGGCCTCGAAAGCTCCCGCACCATCACCGTTCCAGGACCCGAGTCCAATAACCCGGGCTTCCATGTCGCGTGGGCCACTCCCGTCGATATCGCAAAGCCGGTCTTCGCTAACACTCCCACACCCCCAGCCACCGCCGGCACCGCATGGGCATGGCGTCCAGCCTTGTCCCACCCGGATCCAGACGCCGTCCTCTCATTCCCCACCGTCGCCCTGCCCTCATGGATGCGTCTGAAAGACGGCGTGCTCTTCGGAACGCCTCCCGCCGGAAACACCGGACTTGCCCCAATCCACCTCACCGCGTCCGACGCCGCCGGAACCACCGCAACCCTCGAAACATCAGTCCCCGTCACCGCCCCCACCGCAGATGGCCTGCTCATTTCCGCACAAGGCCTCCCCGCCAGAAATCCGGAAACCGGCCTCTGGGAACAACGCTTCACCCTCACAAATCAGGGACAGGCCGCACTGCCCGGCTTCGCCCTCACCATCGCAGGCCTGCCCAAGGACACTGCACTCCACAACGCCTCCGATGTCCTCAACGGCATCCCCCGGATTCTCTCCCAGCAACCCCTCGCCGCCGGTGCCGTCATCACGCTCCTGCTCGAGTACTCCTCCTCCAGCGCAATCATCCCCATCCCCGAATCCGTCTCCGCTAGCCTCGCGCCTCCCGCCACCGCCAGCAGCACATTCGCCATCGATCGCACAGAAATCGTCAGGCGTGGCGCTCTCGCGCTCGAGTTCCCTTCCATGCCGGGATGTCTCTACCTCGTGCAGTCCCACGATGGCAGCGGCGCATGGCGCGACGCCGGAACCAGAATCCGCGCAGCCGGGACAAGGCTCCAATGGATCGACACCAGCATCCCGCCCGCACCAACCCCTCAAGGACCCGGATCTTCAAGGTTCTATCGTGTAAAGAAACTTGCCGAACGCTGACATCCCGGCCGCCGCCTCCCGGACTTCGCGATTGTGAGGCACCGCACCGTCACCGATCCTCAATCCAAACGCCCTTTTCCCTTTTTCCCTCATGCGCCCGCCCTCAACCCCGCCCGCGTCCCGCTTCCTCCTCCGCTGGCTGCTCCTGCTTCTCCTCCTCCTGCCCGCCCTCTCCCGCGCCCAGACACCATGGATCCAATCCCAGCGCGTCGGCACCGAGGTCCGCTTCCTCTACGGCAACTCCATCCAGCGCTACAACCTCGCCACCAGAACATGGCTCACCGCCATCACCCTCCCTCGCTCCGGTGCCACCGCATTCACCGGCGATGACCTCGGCAACGTCGTCGCCTACGGCACCTCCATCTACCGCTACAACTCCTCGTGGGCCAGCGAGGTCGCCTCAGGCACCACCAACTCCGCCATCTCTCACCTCTTCATCGACGGCACCCTCCTCATCGCCGTCCACTCCGCCGGCCTCTACGGCAGAATCACCACCATCACCCGCGGCACCGGTACCGTCATCACCACCAAAGAGGCCTACGTCGACTCCATGTACGGTGCCTCCCACGCACCAGGCATCAACCGCCTCTACGGCCGCACCTCTGGCATCAGCCCCGCAGACATCGTCTCCGCAAGCTACACCACCGCCGGTGCCATCACCGGACCCTCAGGCGGCCCCTACCACGGCGACTACCCGGACGCCCAGCAGACGTTCGTCTTCCCGGACGAACGCAAGGTCGTCGACTCCTCAGGCACCGTCTACACCTCCGATTCCCTCGTCTTCGCAGGTTCCTTCGGCGGCACCATCACAGACATCGACTGGAACGGCGATGTCCCCATCGTCCTCCGCGGCACAAACCTCATCGCCTTCCGCAACACCCTCACAGAAACTGGCCGCATCACCGTCACTTCCGGCGCCGCAGAACTCGCCGTCACCTCCTCCGACGCCTTCGTCTTCCGCCCCAACACCGGTGCCCCCTCCGTCCAAATCGTCGCCCTCACCCTGCTCAATGCCCCCAACCCCGGCGAAAACATCGACCCCAACGGGCTCCCCTTCACCGCCGACGACACCTTCATCGACAAAAACGGCATCATCCACCTCTACAGCAAGGCCCAGATGGCCCTCTTCCGCTGGTCCCCCGCAGAAAGGAAATACCTCTCCTCTCTCACCCTCCCCGGAGCCCCCGCCATCATCTCCTATTCCGCCCCTAACCACACCCTCTATTCCCTCTACTCGGGCAACGCCTCCCAGCTCCGTAAACTCGACCTCAACTCCCCTTCCCCTCAGGAAGCCCTCTTCGTCAACCTCGCCTCCGCTGCCTCTGGCCTCGCCACCGCCGGCGACATGACCTTCACCGAACGCGGCGGACGCATCATCATCCACTCCGCCACAGGCACCATCCTCAATGACACCGTCGGCAGCTACACCAGCGCACACAAACGCTGGGACCCCGTCCGCCGACGCATGTACCACTTCCGCGACGGCATCTCGCCAAACGACCTCATCTACGAATCCATCGCCGCCGATGGCAAACTCACCGAAACCATCGAGTCCCCCTACCACGGCGATTATAGCTTCTACGCCCCCATCCTCATCAGCCCGGACGGCAACCGCATCGTCATCGGCAGCGGGGTCGTCTTCAATGCCGACAACCTCAACCGCGTCACCACGCTCCCTAACACCATCTCCGACGGGGTCTGGAAAGGCTCCACCCTCGTCACCATCCGCCTCATCAGCGGCCTCACCCAGCTCCAGACGTGGACCGGAGCCAACTTCTCCACCGGCCCCACCATCCGCCAGTTCACCGGCACACCCGTCCGCATCTTCAATTCCCCATCCGGCCTCACCGTCATCACTTCCGTCGACGGTACCCCGCGCTTCTCCCTCCTCGACGATTCCTTCTCCACCATCTACACAACCCCGACCAAACCAGTCGCACCAGGTGAACCCACCGTAACCACCCGCTCCGTCAGCTCGGTCTCCCTCTCATGGCCAGACCTCTCGGACAACGAAACCGGCTTCCGCATCGAGTTCCGTCCCGCCACCGGTCTCGCCCCATGGTCCACCGGAACCACCTCCGCCGCCAACACCACCTCCGCCACCGTCACTGGCCTGACCGCCAATACCATCTACGAATTCCGCGTCCTCGCCCTCAACGACGCCCTCGTCTCCGACCCTTCCCCCGCCCTCTCCGCACGCACGCTCTCCTCCCCGGAAGAACCCGCCGGCGAACCCTACAACCTCACCGTCACCCGCATCTTCCACAACAGCATCACCCTCTCATGGTCCGACAACGCCTCCAACGAAACCGGCTTCCGCGTCCTCCGCTCGCTCTCCGCCGGCGGCGCCACCACCACCATCAGTCTCGGCCCCAACGCCACTTCCTACACCGACAACAGTCTCTCCGCTAACACCACTTATTTCTATCGCGTCCAGGCCTTCAACGGCACCTTCGACGCCGACCTCTCCGCCCAGGTCTCCGGCCGCACCCTCAACGCCGCCGCCGCCCCCACCGCCCCATCCGCCCTAACCGTCTCGGAAATCACCACCACTTCCGCCCGTCTCACATGGACCGATAACTCGACCAACGAAAACTCCTTCTCCGTCGATCGCTCCACCGTCCCCGCCGGCACATGGACCACCGCAGGCAATGTCGGCTTCAATGTCCGCACCTTCGTTCTCAACGGTCTCTCCTCCGGCACCGCCTACTCCCTCCGCGTCCGCGCCACCAACCCCACCGGTTCCTCCACCTCCGCCGTCACCACCTTCTCCACCCTCAAACTCGGCGGCGACTTCACAGGCATCGCCCAGCAGTTCGGCACCACCTACCTCTTCGCCTTCAGCGGCCCAGACCGCCTTGAACGCTACGACCTCACCACCCGCGCATGGCTCGCCCCCATCCCCATGTCCGCCCCCGCCACCAGCCTCTGGATCGACAACTCCGGCATCTACGCCGCCGAAAGCCGCGACCTCATCCGCTGGAATCTCGACGGCACCAACCGCTCCATCTTCTTCACCAGCCCCTCGCCCCTCACCGGCCTCTTCGCCATCGGCGACGTCCTCGCCGCCTTCGGCAGCGGCTACACCACGCTCGACAAATCATCCGGCATCGTCCTCGCCTCCTTCTCCACCAACTACCCCCCAGCAGGCATCAGCGTCGACCCCTTCCTCAACCGCGCCTTCTCCCGCAGTCTCGAGGTCACCCCCTCCGACATCCAGTTCCTCGACATCGGCCCGGACGGCAAACTCATCCGCAGCGCGAACAGCCCCTACCACGGCGACTACCCCGAAGCCAACCGCACGTTCGTCTTCCCTCGCGGCGGCCGCGTCGCCGATGACTCCGGCTCCGTCTACACGACCGATGGTCTCGTCTACCTCAAATCCCTCGGCGCTCCCTTCAAAGACCTCGCCTTCCGCGGCTCGGACATCCCCATCGTCCTCCGCGGCAACCGTCTCTCCGCCCTCACCAACGCCCTCACCGAAGCCGGTTCCTTCACGCTCTCCTCAGCCAACGGCACCCGCGTCGCCGTCAACGGCTCCGACGCCATCGTCTTCCACGTCGACGGAGCCAACCCACGCGGCCTCTCCATCCAGTCCGTCCCGCTCGCCTCCCTCAACGCCCCGCTCCCCGACCAGCCCATCAATCCTAACGGTCTCGCCTTCTCCGTCGATGACGCCTTCGCCGACAAAAACGGCGATCTCCTCCTTCTCAACAAGGCCAACCTCTCCGTCTTCCGCTGGTCCACTTCCCTCAAGGCCTACAACACGTCCCTCCCCCTCAACGGTGCCCCTAACGCCGCCGCCTACTCACCGCTCTCCCACCGTCTCTTCACCGCCTACGGCTCCAGCTCCATCCGCCAGCTCGACTTCACCCAGCCCTCCCCAGCCGAAGCCCCCTTCGCCTCCTTCACATGGGCACCCCGCGGCCTCGCCGTCGCAGGCGAATTCCTCTTCGCCTCCGCGGACGGCACCGTCCGCATCCTCTCAGACTCCGGCGCCACCGTCTCCGCACCCCCCTCCTTATCCTACACCGGCGCTCAGAACACATGGGACCCCGTCCGCCGCCGCATCTATCACTTCCGTGACGGCACCTCGCCTAACGATCTCCACTTCGACAACCTCAGCCTCTCCGGCTCCATCACCGGCGGCGGCGAATCCCCCTACCACGGCGACATCAGGACCATCGCTCCCATCCGCGTCAGCACCGACGGCGAATTCATCGCTCTCGGCAGCGGCGAAATCTTCAACGCCACCGGACTCACCCGCGCCACAAGGCTCCCCGTCACCATCAGCGATATGACATGGAAAGGCCGCACGCTCTTCTCCATCGAAACCGAATCCCCCACCATCACCCGCGTCCAGCGCTGGTCCTCCTCATGGCAGCGCGATAAATCCGTCGCCCTCGGCGGCACCCCCCTCCGCATCTTCAGCCTCCCCTCCGCAGGCTTCGCCGTCATCACGCTCCACTCCAACGGCGTCCCCCGCTTCCACCTCCTCGACGAAAACCTCAACTACTCCTTCGACTCCGTCCCCACCCCGCCAGCCATCATCCGCCAGCCCCAATCCCAGCGCGTCGACTTCGGCCAACCGCTCCGCCTCGAGGTCCTCGCCTCCGGCTCCCCTCCCCTCTCCTATCAATGGTTCTTCAATAACACCATCATCCCCGGTGCCACTGACGCCACCTACCAAATCCCCGCCCCAGGTTCCCTCGACGCCGGCTCCTACCGCGTCACCATCTCCAACGGCACCGTCACCGTCGGCTCCGCCAACGCCCTCGTCGCCGTCGGCCCAGCCACCCCCCAACTCTTCTCCCCCGGCTCCCTCCTCGTCGCCACCGGCGGTGCCCTCCGCGAATACCGCCCAAATGGCACGCTCATCCGCAGCGTCGCCATCCCCGTCGCCCCAGGCACGCCGCCCGCCACCACCACCGGCCGCACCTTCGACGTCGTCATCGACCGCCTCGGCGTCGTCCACGTCGTCAATGTCCCCCAGGGCGTCAGCAACCCGGTCTTCCACCTCTCCAGCTACGACCCCATCCTCAACACATGGAAACACACGCCGATCCCCGGCATGCAGCCCTACAACTTCAGCGACGCCAACCTCTCCATCACCGGCGACTGGATCGCCGTCCAGGACGGCCGCTACAACCTCTTCTCCGGCGAATGGATCGACATGCCCCAGACATGGTTCCCTGACAAGGTCGCCGCCGCACCGGACGGCAGAATCTACGGCATGGCTCGCTACGGCGAAATGCGCCAACTCATCACCAACCCCATCTCATGGGCCCCGTCCGTCGCCCTCAACGGCGCTGGCGAATCCTACGGCTTCGCCGCCGACTCCAATGGCAATCTCTTCACCGCCAACACCGCCTACGGCGTCACCGCCTTCTCCCCAAACGGCACCATCACGAAATCCCTGACTGTCAACTCCGTTCCCGCAGCTGGCTTCATTCAGGACATCGACCTCCTCCCCAACGGGACGATCTCCCTCGGCCACACCGGCAATTTCGTCTCCGTCATCCAACCCGGTCTCGTCTCCCCAGTCACCTTCGCCGTAGGCACCCCCTCCGGTAGCTCAGGCACCTTCACCACATGGATCCCGACCACCACACTCCCCTCCCCCGCCTTCGCCCAATCCCCGCCACCACCCGCCACCGAAGACGTCCCATGGCAGTGGTCCCCCGCCGTCTCCCACCCGGACCCCGACGCCGTCCTCACAGTTTCCGCCCTCTCCCTCCCCTCATGGCTCCGCCTCGAAAACGGAACGCTCTCCGGCACGCCCCTCGCCGCTAACATC
This sequence comes from Verrucomicrobiales bacterium, assembly GCA_947462995.1. Classification (GTDB taxonomy): domain Bacteria; phylum Verrucomicrobiota; class Verrucomicrobiia; order Verrucomicrobiales; family V1-33; genus V1-33. The sequence continues at coordinate 16,167 of CANHUG010000008.1, forward strand.
GGCACCCAATCATTCCGCCTCAAAGTCACCGACGCCCTCGGCATGTCTTCGGAACAATCATTCTCCATCTCCGTCGCCGAAGTCAATGACGCCCCCATTGCCGTCAATCGCTCCCTCGACCGCCCGGAAGACTCCCCAGCCGAAGCCATCACCCTCACAGATCTCATCTCTGACGAGGAATCCGCCACCCTCACATGGAACATCACCGGCTCCACCGGTTCCACCATATCCTCCGAGATCTCCGGCAACCGTCTCCTCATCTCCTACCTCCCCAACGCCCACGGCATCGCCACTGTCAGAATCCGAGGCACCGACGACGGCTTCCGCTTCGCCGAATCCCTCATCACGGTCAACGTCTCCCCAGTCAACGACGCCCCCACCGGCTCGCTCGCTCCAGTCTCTGCTAACGAGGACTCCGCACCCATCACCATCGACCTCGCCGACTCCTTCGCCGACATCGAATCCCCTGACTCCGCCCTCACGTTCTCCTACGTCTCCTCCGGCCCCGAGATCGCCGGGGTCTCCCTGAACGGCAGCACGCTCACCATCTCGCCGCGCCCCAACGCCAACGGTTCCTTCACCATCACCGTCCGCGCCACCGACCCCGAAGGGCTCTTCGTCGAGGCCACCACCAACGTCACCCTCATCGCCGTCAACGACACCCCCACCGGCTCCCTCAACCCCATCTCCGCCAACGAGGACGCCCCACCCATCTCCATCAATCTCGCCGATTCCTTCGCCGACATCGAATCGCCAGACTCCGCCCTCACCTTCACCGCTCTCTCCTCCCGCCCTGACATCGCCACCGTTTCGGTCCTCGCCGGAAACCTCACCCTGACACCCCTCACCAACGCCAACGGCTCCCTCACCATCACCGTCCGCGCCACCGACCCCGAAGGCCTTTTCGTCGACGTCCCCACCAGCGTCACCATCATCGCCGTCAACGACACGCCCACCGGTTCCCTCAACCCCATCTCCGCAAACGAGGACGCCGCCCCCATCACCATCAATCTCGCCGATTCCTTCGCCGACATCGAATCCCCCGACTCCGCCCTCACCTTCACGGCCCTCTCCTCCCGCCCGGACATCGCCACCGTTTCCGTCCTCGCCGGAAACCTCACCCTGACACCTCTCCCCAACGCCAACGGCGCCCTCACCATCACCGTCCGCGCCTCCGACCCCGAAGGGCTCTTCGTCGACGTCACCACCAACGTCACCATCATCGCCGTCAACGACACGCCCTCCGGTTCCCTCAACCCCATCTCCGCCAACGAGGACGCCCCGCCCATCACCATCAATCTCGCCGATTCCTTCGCCGACATCGAATCCCCGGACTCCGCCCTCACCTTCACCGCACTCTCCTCCCGCCCCGACATCGCCTCCGTCTCCATCAACGGAACCTTCCTGACAATCACCCCCGGCAAGGACGCCAACGGCTCCCTTACCATCACCGTCCGCGCCACCGACCCAGAAGGGCTCTTCGTCGACGTCCTCACCTCCGTCACCCTCTTCCCCGTCAACGACCCTCCAGTCATCCCCGCCGCCATCCCCGATGTCGCCGCCAATGACGCCGGATCCAATGCCGTCATCGACTTCTCCCCGCTCGTCTCCGACCCGGACAGCGGCGACGTCATCACATGGCGCGTCATCGGCAACACCAACCCCGCCCTCTTCTCCGAACTCTCCTTTGACCCTCAAGGCCGCCTCACCATCCGCTACGCCCCCTACGTCAGCGGCGAAGCCACCATCACCGTCTCCGTCTCCGACGCCGCCGGCACGGTCGCCCAGCGTTCCTTCAAAATCGTCCTCCCAGCCCTCCCTCCACCCGCCGTCACCACCCAAGGCACCCTGACCCTCAATCGCCAGACCGGTCTCTGGGAACACCGCGTCACCGTCCGCAACATCGGTCAGCGCGCCATCGGAGGCTTCGAAATCCACGTCGCCGGGCTCCCCGCCAACGCCTCCCTCTACAACGCCAGCGACTGCCTCACCGGCCTCCCCTGCGCCATCTACCACCAACCCGTCGCCCCAGGCCAGTCAGTCTCCATGGTCCTCGAATACTACGTCTCCAACCGCAGCCCACTCGCCCCCCCAACCCTCACCACCGTCCCGATCCTCCCGCACGACGTCTCATCTCCCGCCTCCTCCGGCGCCCTCGCCATCGATGTCGCGATGCTCCTCAAACCCGGCATGTTCATGATCGAATTTCCCTCGGAACCCGGCGTTCTCTATCAAATCCAGTACAGCGACGACGGCCTCAACTGGCTCGACTCCCTCTCCCGCATCCGCGCCGCCGGCACCAGAACCCAGTGGATCGACCAGGGTGCCCCGCGCACCGCCTCCCCTCCAGGCTCAGGCACCCGCTTCTACCGCGTCAAACGCATCGCAGGTTCCTGACCGAACCCCGCCGCCGCCCAGCCTCCCACCGGCCCTTCCCCCCGGTCACCCCACCGCGCCCGCGCCTCGCCACCACAACACTCGTCTAGCCTTCGCGATTGTCAGGCCGCCTCCCCGCGCTAGGTTCGGCTTAAACGCCAGATCCCATGCGCCCGCCCCACGCTCCGTCTCGCTCCAGCTCCCTTAGCAACTGGATCCTCCTCTTCCTGTCGCTCCTCGCCGCCACCACCCCCGCCGACGCGAACACCCCCCTCGCCCCAGGCGCCCCCTACATCACCAGCCGTACCACCAACTCTGTCTCCCTTTCATGGTCAGACGCCTCGGACAATGAATCCAGCTTCCGCGTCGACTTCCGCCCCGCCAGCAGCCTCGCCCCATGGTCCCCGGGCCCTGCCGTCCCCGCCAACACGACAGCCGCCTCCGTCTCCAGCCTCACCCCCAACACCACCTACGAATTCCGCGTCCTCGCCCTCAACGGCTCCCTCGCCTCCGCCCCATCCGCCTCCACCTCCGTCCGCACACTCTCCTCCCCGGACGAACCCGCTGGCGAACCCTACAACCTCGCCGTAACCCGCATCTTCCACAACAGCATCACCCTCTCATGGTCCGATAATGCTTCGAACGATTCCGGCTTCCGCGTCCTCCGCTCACTCTCCCCGGACGGCCCCTCCACCTCCATCAACCTCGGTCCCAACTCCACTTCCTACACCGACAACAACCTCGCCGCCAACACCTCCTACTTCTACCGCGTCCAGGCCTTCAACGGCACCTTCGACGCCGATCCCTCCATTCAGATCTCAACCCTCACCCTCGCCGCTCCCGCCGCCCCCGCCGCCCCGTCCAGCCTCGCCGTCACTTCTTACAACACCACCTCCGCCCGTCTCATCTGGGCCGACAACTCCACTAACGAAGACGCCTTCGCCATCGATCAGTTCTCCACACCCCCCGGCACATGGATCACCTCCGGCCAGACCGATTTCAATGTCAGATCGTTCATCCTCAACGGCCTCACTCCTGGCACCACCTACACCCTCCGCGTCCGCGCCACTAACGCCACCGGCTCCTCCACGTCCAACGCCATCGTTTTCTCCACACTCAAAGTCGGCGGCGACTTCTCCGGCCTCGCCCAGCAGTCAGGCTCCACCTACACCTTCGCCTTCAGCAGCCCCAACCGCCTCGAACGCTACAACCTCGCCTCCCGCTCATGGCTCACCCCCATCCCCCTCTCCGCCGCCGCCACCGCCCTCTGGATCGACCAATCCGGCATCTACGCCGCTGAAGGCCGCAACCTGATCCGCTGGAACCCAGACGGCACCAACCGCTCCCTCTTCTACACCAGCCCCGCCAACATCATCTCCCTCTTCGCCGTCGGCAACGTCCTCGCCACCTGCGCCGCCACCGCCACCTACACCAATCTCGACAAATCCTCCGGTCTCGTCCTCGCCTCTTTCCCCTCAGACTACCCCCCATCCGGAATCAGCTTCGACCCAACCCTCAACCGCATCTTCGCACGGTCCACCCTCATCAGTCCCTCAAGATTGCTGTTCCTCGACTTCGGCCCGGACGGCAAACTCCTCCGCAGCGCTAACAACAGCGCTTACTCCGCCAGCCGCACCTTCATCTTCCCCGGCGGCGGCCGCGTCGCCGATGACTCCGGCTCCGTCTACTCCACCGAAAACCTCGACCGCATCACTTCCCTCGGCGCTGCCCTCAAGGACCTCGTCTTTCTCGGCTCCAATATCCCCATCGTCCTCCGCGGCAACCGTCTCTCCGCACTGACTAACACCTTCACCGAAACCGGTTCCTTCACGCTCTCCTCCTCCAATGGCACCCGAGTCGCCCTCAGCGGCTCCGACGCTCTCGTCTTCTCCACCGACAACACCACCACCCACGGCATCTCCGTCCAGTCCGTCCCGCTCGCCGCCCTCAATACCCCGGAACCGGATCAACCCATCATCCCTGACGGCCTCGCCTTCTCCATCGACGAGGCCTTCGCCGACAAAAACGGCGACCTCCTCCTCCTCAGCGCCGCCCATCTCTCGGTCTTCCGCTGGTCTCCCTCCCTCACCTCCTACACCGCCACGTTCCCCCTCGCCCGCGCCCCCACCTCCGCCGCCTACTCCCCAACCTCCCACCGTCTCTTCTCGGTCAGCGGCTCCAATGCCATCCGGCAACTCGACTTCACCCAGCCTTCCCCCGCCGAATCTATCCACTCCTCCCCCCCATCGGCTTCTCTCCGCATCGCCGCCGCCGGCGACCTCCTCTTCACCTCCGGGGAACAATCCAGAAACCGCCCCCCGCTCACATGGGACCCGATCAACCGCCGCATCTATTACCTCGACAGCCCTGTTAACATCTTCTTCAGTGTTCTCAATACATCGGGCAACGTCACCGGCTCCGGCAGTTCCCCCTTGGGCACCGCTCTCAGCATCCGGCCTCCCCTCCGCATCAGCGACGACAGCGCATTCGTCGCTCTCGGTAGCGGCGAAATCCTCCACGGTTTCTCCCTCATGCGGGTCATCACCCTCCCAGTCACCGCCACCGACATGACATGGAAGGGCCGCACGCTCTTCTCCATCGAACCCGAATCCTCCACCGTCACCCGCCTCCAACGCTGGTCTTCCACATGGCAACGCGACAAATCCATCGCCCTCGGCGGTTCCCCCCTCCGTATCCTCAGCCTCCCCTCCGGAGGCTTCGCCGTCATCACCCTCCACTCCTCAGGCGTCCCCCGCTTCCACCTCCTCGACGAAAACCTCACCCACACCTACGACTCCATTCCCGCCCCGCCTGCCATCGTCCGCCAGCCCCAGCCCCTGCGCGTCAAGTTCGGCGGCGTCATCAGACTCGACGCCCTCGTCTCCGGCTCCCCGCCACTCAGCCTCCAGTGGCACTTCAATGACTCCCCCATCCCCGGTGCCACCACCGCCACCTACGAAATCCCCGCCGCCGGCTCCCGCAATAACGGCACCTACCGGCTCACCGTCTCCTCCGGCTCCGCTTCTGTCAGCTCCGCCAGCGTCCCCGTCACCGTCGGCCCCGTCACTTCTCAGGGCTTCGCAGCAGGTTCACTTCTCGTCTCCGCTGGTGGAGCCCTTCACGAGTACACCCCCGGTGGCTCTCTCGTCCGCTCCATCACCGTCCCGTTCGGCCCGGGCTTCGATACCCACTACGCCTCCTCTAGCACCACCGACGTCGCCATCGACAGCCTCGGCGTCGCCCACGTCGGCAATCAGCCAAGGTCCGGGATCAACCGGGTCTACCACCTCAGCAGCTATGACCCCGCCAACAACTCATGGAGGCATACGCCCGTCCCGAACATGGCCTCCCAGGATTTCAACTTCACCATCTCCGGCGACTGGATCACCGCATCCCGCGGCCGGTACCACCAGCTCACCCGCGAATGGCACCCCTACCCTTTGAGCCAGGCCTTCTCCCCTGACAGATCCTTCTCCACCTCGGATGGCAGAATCTTCGGCTTCGCCCGCTACAACTACTCCGCAAGCGAACTCCATCCCAGCCTCGGCGTCTGGAATCCGCCCGTCCCTCTCCCCGGTTCCTTCACTGCCTACGGCTTCACCATCGACGACGAAGGGAACTTCATCACGTGCACCGCCGGAGGTGTCCTCACCGCCTACTCTCCAACCGGCTCCACCATCAGATCCATCGCCATACCACCTGGCAGCGGCTCCGTCATAGACCTCGACATCCGCCCGGACGGCACCATCGCCATCGGCCACGACACCAACTTCGTGACCGTCGTTAGACCGGGTCTCGTCGCACCCGTCAGGTTCCCCCTACCTAATCTCCTGGGACAGGGAACGTTCGTCACATGGGTCCCCGCCACCGCGCCCTCCTCCCCGGCCTTCAGCAGCTCTCCACCCCCTCCCGCCACCGAAAACAGCCCATGGCAATGGTCCCCCACAGTCTCCCACCCGGACCCCGACGCCGTCCTCTCCATCTCCGCCGTCTCTCTCCCCCCATGGCTCCAGCTCGAAAACGGCTCTCTCTCAGGCACCCCGCTCGCCTCCCACCTCGGCACCCAATCGTTCCGTCTCAAAGTCACCGACGCCTTCGGCATCTCCTCGGAACAATCCTTCTCCGTCTCCGTCGCCGAGGTCAATGACGCCCCCGTCGCAGGCCCTTCGCTCCTCGTCCTCCGCGAAGAAGACGCTCCCGACGAGGAAATCAATCTAGCCAGCCGCATCACCGACGAAGAAACCGACTCCCTCGCATGGTCCATTGTCAGTTCCTCCGGCTCAGTCGTTACCACTATCCTCAACGGCGAACGCCTCCTGCTCCGTTACCTCCCCAATGCCCATGGCTCGGCCCGCATCATCCTCCGTGCCACCGACGCCGGCGGTCTCTCCGCAGAAACAACCATCGCCCTCGTCGTCTCCCCCGTCAACGACCCGCCCGTCATCCCCGCAGCCATCCCGGATGTCGCCGCCAATGACGCCGGCTCCGACGCCCTCATCGACTTCTCACCACTCGTCTCCGACCCCGACGCCGGCGACGTCCTCACATGGCGCGTCATCGGCAACACCAACCCCGCTCTCTTCTCCGAGCTCTCCTTCGACCCTCAAGGCCGTCTCACCATCCGCTACGCACCCTACGTCAGCGGCGAAGCCACCATCACCGTCTCCGTCTCCGACGCCGCAGGCACCGTCGCCCAGCGTTCCTTCAAAATCGTCCTCCCTGCCCTGCCTCCACCCTCCGTCACCACCCAGGGCACCCTGACACTCAACCGCCAGACCGGTCTCTGGGAACACCGCGTCACCATCCGCAACATCGGCCAGCGCGCCATCGGCGGCTTCGAAATCCACGTCGCCGGGCTCCCCGCCAACGCCTCCCTCTACAACGCCAGCGATTGCCTAACGGGCCTCCCCTGCGCCATCTACCACCAACCCGTCGCCCAAGGCCAGTCCGTCACCATGGTCCTCGAATACCACGTCTCCGACCGCAGCCCACTCCCCCCCCCAACCCTCACCACCGTCCCCATCCTCCCACACGACGTCTCATCTCCCGCCTCCTCCGGCTCCCTCGCCATCGATGTCGCGATGCTCCTCAAGCCCGGCATGTTCATGATCGAATTCCCCTCGGAACCCGGCGTCCTCTATCAAATCCAGTACAGCGACGACGGCACCCGCTGGCTCGACTCCCTCTCCCGCATCCGCGCCGCCGGCACCAGAACCCAGTGGATCGACCAGGGTGCCCCGCGCACCGCCTCCCCTCCAGGCTCAGCCACCCGCTTCTACCGCGTCAAACGCATCGCAGGTTCCTGACCGAACCCCGCCGCAGCCCAGCCTCCCACCGGCCCTTCCCACCGGCCGCCCCACCGCGCCCACCCCTCGCCACCACAACACCCGGGCTAGCCTTCGCGATTGTCAGCCCCCCCCTCTCCGCGCCAGGATCGGCTCAAACGCCAGATCCCATGCGCCCATCTCCCGCTCCATCTCGCTCCCGCTCCCTTAGCAACTGGATCCTCCTTCTCCTCTTGCTCCTCACCGCCACCGGATCAGCCCAAACCCCATGGCTCCAATCCCACCGTCTCGGCAACGAGGTCCGCTTCCTCTACTCCAATCTCGTCCGCCGCTACGACCTAACCACCAGATCGTGGCTCCCGGACATCACCCTCCCCCGCACCGGCGCCACCGCCTTCACCGGAGATGACCTCGGCAACGCCGTCGCCTATGGCAACTCCATTCATCGCTACAATCCTTCATGGTCCGGCGAATCACTCCCGTACTACTCCCCCAATCCCGTCAAACACATCTTCCTCGACGGTTCCTTCATCATCTCCGTCACCTATAGCGGAACCTCCGGTGCCGTCACCATCTACGACCGCAACTCCACGCTGGCCATCTCTTCCCAATCGCAATCACCCGGCTTCGCATCTCCACCCGTCTTCCTCAAAAGTCAGCGGAAACTCGTCGGCTGGCGCTATAACGCTGCCGTCGGCGAGAACGAACTCGCCAGCACCAGCTACTCCAGTTCAGGAATCACCTCGATCACCTCATGGCTCGGCACTCGCAATTACTCGCCCCAACAGCTCTACCTCTCTCCTGATGAAAGCCGCATCATCGGCTCATCGGGCACCCTTTACCTCGCCAACTCGGGAGCCGTCGCCGGCGCTGTTGGCGTCAATAGCATCCGCAGCGCCTCATGGATCGGCCATTCCCCCGTGCTCCTCCGAGACAGTACCCTCATCGCCTTGCACCCCGACCTCTCCGTCGCACGTGAGCTTGACATCGCCTCGAATGCCTCGGAACTCGCCCTCCACCTCTCAGATGCCTGCATCTTCCGCCCCACCACCGGCGCACCTTCCGTAGAAATCATTCCTCTCAGCAGGATCAATGCTCCCGATCCGGTGATCGGCCCCATCGATCCCTCCGGCTTCCGCTACGACATCAATCATTCCTCCGTCAGCCCGGACAACGTCATCCACCTCTTCAACAGGCGGCTCCAGTCCATCTTCAGATGGTCCACTTCCTCCCGTTCCTACCTCAGATCCGTCCCCCTCCAGCAGGACACCGTCGACGCCTACTCTAACCGCGTCTCCAACCTCCTCTACCTTTCACGCCCCAGCATTAACAAGGCCATCGGAAAGATCGACCTCTCCCAACCCGATCCCACCGAATCTACCTTCATCTCCCTCAGCTCACCATCCATCGACGTCGCCGTCGCAGGCGACTCCCTCCTCTCCTTCACCTCCGATCGCATCTCCATCCACTCGCCCAACGGCACACTGCTCTCCAGTTCCCCGTTCTCGTACGGTTTTTACCCCAGACACCACCACTGGAATCCAGCCACCCGCCGTCTCTACACCATCTCCAATTCAACCTACTCCGAAACCCCAGGCTTTCTCCCCATCACCGACGATGGCGCGGTCGGCACCCTCACCCGGATAGACTCCACTCGCACTACCCCACCGCTCCTCGCCTCCCCCTCCGGTGATCGCCTCATTACCGGCACGGGCAACATCGTCGATACCTCTTCCCTCAATGCCGTCACCCCCCTCGGCTTCAACCCAACCGACGGCATCTGGATCGGCCAGAACTTCGCCTCAATCCGCAAATACCTCGACAATACCGTCCTCCAACTCTCCACCGCTCCTTCCTTCGCCCCATCCCCTCTCTTCAGGGTCTTCCGCGGTCTCCCCGTTCGCGTCCTCCCTCTAACCCAGGGCCTCGCTGTCATCACCACCGTCGACCGCGTCCCCGTCTTCCACCTGCTCGATTCCTCCCTCAACATTCTCTACTCCTCTCCCACTCCCCCAGCCGCTCCAGGCACTCCCTTCCTCACCTCCCGCAGTTCCGACAGCATCTCCCTTCAATGGACCGATCTGTCAGACAGCGAGGACCGCTTCATCATCGAATTCCGACCCGCTGGCACTGGCTCTCCATGGTCGCAGGCCCTCACCTCCCCCGCAAACTCCACCGCCGCCACGGTCCAAGGGCTGTCCCCAGGCACGTCTTACGACCTCCGCATCATCGCCGCCACCGAATCCGTCCCCTCCTCCCCCTCACCAGCCATCTCCATCCGCACCCTCGCCTCCCCGGACGAACCTCTCGGCGAACCCTACAATCTCGCCATCGAACAGATCCTCAACACCAGCATCACCATCGCATGGTCCGACATGGTCAGCAACGAAACCGCCTTTCTCATCCACCGCTCTTCCTCACCTGACGGACCACTCACCACTCTCACCGCCACACCCAACTCCTCCTCCTTCAAAGACTCCGGCCTCACCCCGGGCTCAACCTACTACTACCGCATCCAGGCCATCAATGGCGACCGCTACGGCGATCTCTCCAACCAGATCTCCGCAAGCACTCGTCTCACTGCTCCCCTCCCGGACACCCCCCAGTCCTTCGCTGCGTCCGAGATCACCGCCACTTCCGTTCGGCTCAGCTTCCAACCCTCCGGGTTCGCCCAGGACACCGTCGTCATCGAGCAATCCTCCGTCCCGCCTTCCACATGGACCACCGTCGCAGAACTCCGTCCCTCCATCAGGTCCACCATCATCTCCGGTCTCAACCCTCTAACCAGATACTCCTTCAGGGCAAGAGCCTACAATAGCACCGGAGGCTCCCCCATGCCCACGATCGAGATCATCACCTCCTCCGTCGGCGGGTCCTTCGCATCCGTCGCCGTGCGCTCCAACAACATCTACTACTTCGGCTTCTCCGCTCCCCATCGCATCGAACGCTACGACCTCTCCACCAGATCATGGCTCGCTCCCATCCCGCTCATCGCCCGCCCCTCCGCTCTCTGGGTCGATGACTCCGGCATCTACACCGGTGAAGACTCCAGCATCGTCCGTTACCAGCTCGACGGCTCCGCCAGAACCGTCTTCGCAATCTTCTACACCCCCGTCTCCCTCATCTCCGCTTTCGGCGACCAACTCGCCGTTCTCGTCGGCTTCTCTCAGTGGTTCACCTTCAGCAAAACCTCCGGTCTCGAAACCTCCAGTAATAGAGATTTGGGTATTTTCTTCAGCGATCCCACCGCATCCCTCGATCCTTCACGCCGCAGGCTCATCATCAGCGAGTCCAGAACCAGTTCCCCGCGTGTCAGGCTATACAGCTTCTCAACCGACGGAACACTCTCGATCGACTCCACTCTCACGGCATTCACCCCGCCAGACCAATACCAGCCCACTCGATACCTCTTCTTCCCGGATGGCACCAGAATGGCCGACACTCTCGGCAACGTCTACGTCTCAAGCCCACTCAGCATCGCCGGCTCCCCCTTCGCTCCCGGATTCACCGACATGGCCTTCCATGAATCCGAATTCCCCATAATCCTCCGACCCGGCCGTCTCACTTCATACTCCAACGCCCTCACAGAATCCGGTTCCGCTCCGCTCTCCTCCACTCTCGGTGTCCGCCTCACCCTCCACGCAGACGATGCCGTCGTCTTCTCCCTCGACCCCGTTTCCCCTCGCGGCCTCCGCTCCGAATCCATCCCGCTCCAGACCCTCAACCTCAACACCCCCGGCCTCCCCGTAAACCCTCGAAATCTCGCATTCACGCCGGATGCCTCCCTCACCACCACTGACGGCGTCGTCTGGCTCCTCAGCAGGCTCCATTTGTCCATCTTCCGCTGGTCCCCCGCCACGAGGGACTTCCTCCCCAACATCCCCCTCAAAGAGACCCCTCTCTTCATCTCCCACTCATCCGCCGACCGCCGCATCTACCTCTACTACCAAAACGGTATCACCACCTTCCTCGACGCCTCCGCTCCCTTGCCAGCAGAACAACCCTTCGCCTCCGCCGCATCCTTCGCCAGCTCAATGACCGCCGCCGATCCCTTCGTCATCATCGGCTCCGATATCCATAGCAATACCGGCACCAAACTCGGCCAGTTCAACATCAGACCGACCGCCTCCTCATGGAACAAAGACCTTCGTCGGCTCAGAACGCTCTCCCCCTCCTCTTCATCCAGCCCTCCTAACACAGTCAACTCCCTCATCCTCACTCCTTCCGGTCAACTCCAGTCAGCAACCACCGTCTACACCAACAGCTCCGGTCAGAGCCCGCTGATGCCGCCCCTCAGGGAAAGCCAGGACGGCACCATGCTCGCCCTCGGCAGCGGACTAGTCTTCATCGCCGGTTCCTCAGTCCTTCCAGCGGACTTCGTCGACCCCTTCACCGATGCTCTCTGGGTCGCCAATAACCTCGTCTCCATCCTCCCCTCTTCCGGCAATACTCTCCTCCAGCTCTCGCGCAGCCCAGCCCTCACTCCAGACCCGACCTCCCGCACCTTCCGTGGCACCCCAATCCGTATCTTCCCCTCGGATTCCGGCTTCCTCCTCCTCACTCTCGCCGAGGGCACCCCGCGATTCACTCTCACAGACCCAGACTTCAACCCGCTCTACCGATCCCCCGCCAAACCAACTCCCCCATCCCAACCAGTCGTCAACTCTCGCTCCTCCCGCTCCATCACCCTCTCATGGTCAGACCGCTCCGATAACTCCACCGCCTTCCAGCTCGAATTCCGCCCGGCTTCCCCGGACGCGCCATGGACTCAGCTCCCTGTCCAGCCCGCAGGCAACACCTCCGCCACCATCACCGATCTCAACAGCAACTCCCTGTTCGAGATCCGCATCGTCGCGATCGGCGACAACCTCCGCTCGGCCCCCTCCGCCATCACCACCTCAAGAACCCTCGCCTCCGACGACGAACCCATCGGCGAACCCTACAACCTCACCGCCACCCGCCGGTTCCACGACTCCATCACCATCTCATGGTCCGATAACGCCACCAACGAATCAGGCTTCCGCATCTCCCGCTCCCTCAGCCCAGCCGGCCCCTCAACCTCTTTCGTCGTCAACGCCAACACCACTTCCTTCACCGACTCCAACCTTTCCCCCGCCACCACCTACCTCTATCGCATCCAGGCCTTCAACGAGACCACCGTCGGAGACCTCTCCTCCGCTCTCTCCGCTCAGACGCTCCCCACCGCCGCCGGCCCTCCCGCTCCATCAAACCTCGCCGCCTCAGACATCTCCCACCAGCAACTCTCCCTCTCATGGTCCGATAACTCATTCAACGAGGACTCCTTCATCGTCGAATTCCGGCCATCGTTCGGACCCGTCCTTCCATGGGCCACCGCCCAGACCCTCCCCTTCAATACCACTTCCAGCGTCATCATCGGCCTCACCCCGGGCACCAGCTACGACTTCAGGGTCATTGCCCTCAATTCCTCAGGAAGCTCCGCCAGCTCCACAATCTTCGCCTCCACCCTAGCAGCCGGCGGCTCCTTCCTCAACATCTCCAGCCGCTCGTCCCGCTTCTACTGCTTCGCCTTCGCAGAACCTTTCCGCATCGAACGCTTCGACCTGAACTCCCTCCAGTGGCTCTCCCCACTCCCCATGACGGCCGCAGCCACCGCCCTCTGCATCGATGACTCCGGCATCTTCGCGGCTGAAGACCGGAACATCGTCCGCTGGAACCTCGACGGCTCCAACCGCTCCGTACTAACCTCCACCACCTCACCCGTCTCCAGCCTCTTCACCTCCGCTGACATCCTCGGGGTCTTCGCCGGCCAGCTCCGCACCTACCTCAAATCCTCAGGCGCGCCTCTCAGCTCCATCACCACCCCCGAAGGCTTCTCCGCCCCTTCCTCCCACCCCTCCACCAACCGCATCTTCTTCCGAGGCCCCTCCGCCTCCATCCCCACTCTCCACGCATTCGACTTCTCCCCCGACGGCACCCTCGCCTCCAGCACCTCCGCCCCAAGACCCGCCGCCGCATACACCGCCACCGCCACATGGGCGTTCCCCGACGGCACCCGCGTCATCGACTCCGCCGGAAACATCCACGCCTCCCGCGCCGTCGTTCCCGTCCACTCCATCACGTTCCCCTCAGGCAACACCGCCATGGACGTCGCCTTCCACGGCACCGACCTCCCCGTCATCCTCCGCAGCTCCGGTATCGTCACCGGCTACCAGAACTCCATGCTCGCCTCCGGCTCCCGCTCGCCCTCACGCCGCAACCCTCGCCGTCTCGCTGTCAACGGCACCAATGCCATCGTCTTCTCGGCCGACGGCACTTCCTTCAACGGTCTCGGCTTCGAGCTCATCCCTCTCTCCTCCCTCTCCCTCCCAACCCCAGGCCTGCCCGTCAACCCGGACGGTCTCACGTTCTCCCCAGCCGACGCCTTCATCGACAACAACGGATCCCTTCGCATCACCGCACCTTCCATGATGAGTGTCTTCACATGGTCCCCCGCCGAACGGAAATACTCAGGCTCGCTCCCGCTCTCCGGCCCTCCCCTCATCTCTTCCTACCAACCCGCTCTCGACCGGCTCTACTACAGCGAAGGCCGCTCCAGCATCAGAATGGCCAGCCTCTCCAACCCTCCCTCCCCGGACCAGCACTTCACCACTCTCCCTAACCCAGTCGGCGCTTTCGTCGCCGCCGACAACTTCCTCTGCGCCGCTGCCTTCGCTGCCACCACCGCCACTCACCACGTCTACAACGCCGCCGGTCAACTCACCTCCTCCTCCGCTGCCACCACACGCGCAAACTTCCTCGCGTGGGACCCCGTCAACCAGCAGCTCTCCTTCCTGCTCTCACCCATATTCCTGGCCCGAGCCTCCATCTCCCCCGCCGGCCTGTACACTCCGGAACCCTCCCGGCAACTCTGGACCAGCGCCACCGCTCCCTTCCGCTTCTCCCCGGACAGTTCCCTCATCGCCTTCCCCAGCGGTCATCTCATCGAAAACATCAGCAACCCTCCTTCCCGTTTCTTCGACGGCACTCCCACCGACCTCGTCTGGCAAAACCGCAACCTCGTCGCCATCGAACCCAGCGGCTCCTCCAACACCGCAGTCCAGCGCTGGTCCACCTCATGGGTCCGCGATCGCGCCGCCATCCTCACAGGCTCGCCATGGCGCATCTTCCAGAACCCCTCAGGCGGCTTCATCGTCATCACCACCGCTCCCAACTCCGCCCCTCGCATCCACCTCCTCAACCAGAATCTCGAACCGCAATTCGATTCCGGCACTTCCTCTCCTCTCACCGTCCGCTCCGCCCCAACCTCCCAACGGGTCGATTTCGGGGATCCCGCTTCCTTCCAGATTCTCGTCACCGGCACCCCTCCTTTCACCTACCGATGGTCCCTCAATGGCACCATCATCCCCGGTGCCACCGAAAGCCAACTCACCATCCCCCGCGCCGGCTCGCTCTCCGCCGGCACCTATCAGGTCACCGTCTCCGGCTCCGCCGGAACCACCACCTCTAGCAACGCCACTCTCGCTGTCGGCCCGGTCCAGTCCCCCCGCTTCCTCGAACGCAGTCTCCTCGTCAGCGGCGCTAACCGGGTCTCGGAATTCACTGAGCCTCTCTTCAATACCGAGCGCTCATCTTACTCCGTGCCACTGCACCCAACCACCGTCCCCGCCAGCTCCACAAGGACGCTCGCCGGTGCCGCCACCGATCGACTCGGCCGTCTCCACGTCCTCAGCCACGCCTCAGGACCCTCCAACGCCACAGAATTCCTCAATACCTTCGACCCCGCTCTCTCATTGTGGACTCAGCGCATGCTGCCAGGCCCCGCCGCTCCCAACCGCCAGGTCGTCGGCGATCTCCGCATCATGGACCTCTGGGCCGTCACCCAACGCGGCCGCCTCCACACCACCACCGGCGAATGGCACCCATTCCCAACCTCATGGATCCCCAGCCGCGTCGCCATCGGCCCGGATCAGCTCATCTACGGCATGAACCCGGCCGGCAGCATCCGCGTCTTCGATGCCGCCTCCAATTCATGGAACATCGTCACCTCGCTCCCGACCACCTACACCTACAACGCCTTCGCCGTCTCTCCCGACGGCAACTTCCACACCGTCGCTCAAGGCTCCTACCGCTCATTCGGCATCCTCGGAACCCCCATCCGCTCCCTCACCCCGACCTCGCCACTCAACGCCCTCAATCTCGCCATCCAGCCATCCGGCTCCTTCCTCCTCGCCACCGGCTCCATCAACCCCACCGCCGTCTCCCTCACTCAAACCGATCTCGTCTCCGAATCCCGCGTCACCATTTCCAGCGGCATCTCCACCATCGGCACTTATGCCGGATGGGTCGGTCCCATCGCCACCCCTCGCCCCACCATCGTCTCCCTATCAACTCCCCCTGCCCTCAGCGGCTCCCCGTGGTCATGGAAACCGGAAATCACTCACCCCGATCCCGACGCCGTCCTCTCCATCTCCATCCCCAACCAGCCTTCATGGCTCTCCCTCTCCAACGGCATCCTCTCAGGCACCCCCCTAGCCTCCAACGTCGGCCACAACCCGGTCAGCATCCGCGTCTCCGACTCCCGCGGCAACGTCGACGAACGTCTCTTCTCCATCCCCGTCTTCGCCAAGAATGACCCGCCA